>SXSX01000064.1 GCA_005793295.1 Burkholderiales bacterium
ATTCGAATCCGAACAAAAAGGTGAAGAAGCCCGTGCCAAAGCCTTGAAGAAAGAGCTGGAGTGGTCTCGCCAAAACCCCAAAGCACGCCAAGCCAAGAGCAAAGCCCGACTGGCACGCTTTGAGGAACTGAGCGATTTTGAATATCAAAAACGCAACGAAACCAACGAGATCTTTATTCCTGTAGCCGACCGGTTGGGCCAAGAGGTCATTGAATTTGTCAACGTCACCAAGTCTTTTGGCGATCGGGTGTTGATTGATGACTTGAGTTTTAAAGTCCCACCGGGTGCGATTGTCGGAATTATTGGTCCCAACGGCGCGGGTAAGTCCACGCTGTTCAAGATGATTGCGGGTCGCGAAAAACCAGATTCGGGTGAAGTCAAGATCGGTCAAACCGTCAAAATGGCCTTTGTAGATCAGAGTCGTGACGATTTAGCCAATGACAAAACCGTATGGGAGGACGTATCAGGCGGTTTGGATATTCTCAACGTGGGCAAGTTCCAAATGGCAAGCCGCGCTTACTGCGGGCGCTTTAACTTTAACGGCGCAGACCAGCAAAAACGCGTGGGCACTCTCTCTGGTGGTGAGCGCGGGCGTTTGCATTTGGCCAAGACCTTGATTGCCGGCGGCAATGTGTTGATGCTTGATGAGCCTTCCAACGACTTGGATGTGGAAACTCTGCGGGCCCTAGAAGATGCTTTGTTGGAGTTCGCTGGCACCTTGATGGTCATTAGCCATGACCGCTGGTTCCTAGACCTGATTGCCACCCATATCCTGGCCTGTGAGGGCGATAGCCATTGGGTATTCTTTGACGGTAACTACCAAGAATACGAATCCGACAAGAAGAAACGTTTAGGTGAAGAGGGCGCCAAACCGAAGCGCATGCGCTACAAAGCATTAAAGTAAATTTATTGCATTCCGAAAAAACCCAGCCCATTCAAACGGCTGGGTTTTTTATGCGGGCTTGCGTTTGTTGACCAACGCGATTCCAACGCCTACCATCGCCAGAGCCCCAATTAAAGACAAAGTGACGGCTTCATTGAGCCAAAGAGCACCAAAAATCAGCGCGAACACGGGGGTTAGAAAGACAAATGTCCCAATTTTGGTTGCTGGGTAACGTGCGAGCAACCACATCCATGCGAGATAACTTACGAATGCGCCCGCCGTGGTTTGAATCAAAAGGGAAGTAAGCGCAAATGCACTGAAATTCCAGCTCCAGACTTCATTCGAAAAATAGGACATCAGAAGCAAAGCGATCGAACTCACGCCCACTTGGTAAAAGAGCATTTTCTCAGCGCTGGCCTTAGCCATCGCAGTGGTTCGGATCACGATGGTAGTGATGGCCCAGAAAATACCACCCCCTACGCCAAACAGGTCGCCCCAATGCTGAAGCGGCGTGAGCTCTTGCAGAAAACCTTCGCGCAAGGTGAATGCAACCGCACCAAAGGCAAAGACTAAACCCAGCCACTGCAAGGCGCTTAGGCGTTCAGACTTCACGATCCAAGGCAATATCAAAGCAACCCACAAGGGGGCGGTATAGACAAAAACTGTGAGCCGAGAGGCCGCGCTGTACTGCATGCCTGAAAAAAGGCAAAAAAATTCCAATGCAAAGAAAGCGCCTGTGAGCAGCCCAGGCAGCAAAGTTCCATCGCGCTGCCACAAAGGGATCTTGCGCCACAGGCACCACAGCCATAAAAAAACCGTGGCCCCAGCGAATCGCAATCCTGCTTGAAAGTTGGGCGGAATTTCCGCCAAAGTGGCTTTGACTAAGACCTGCTGAAAACCCCACAAAGCGCAGCATGCAAGCAGTATCGAGATAGCGATCGGATCAAGATGGTCTTTGCGTTGGATCGAAGCGGTCATTTAAGGCGCGGGGAGAATAGCGTGGGTATAAAACTGACCGCCATGGTAGAGCAGGGGGCTCGCCGCTTGCAGGTGGTTGCAACGTTCTACCTCACCGACAAAAATAACGTGATCGCCTTCTTCATGGCGGCTGCGGTTAAAGCACTCAAAAGTGGCTACGGCACCTTCAATCAGAGGGACTCCGTGATGACCAGCGCTCCAAGCCACGCCCGCAAAGCGGTCAATGTTTTTGGTGGCAAATTGATTGGAGAGATGTACCTGGTCAGCACTGAGAACATTGATGGCGTAATGCGAACATGTTCGCAGCACCTCCATTGACGATGAATTCAGTGCCAAGCTCCACAAGACAAGGGGGGGCGCCAAAGATACGGAATTAAAGGAACTTACCGTCAGTCCGACCCAACCCCCATCCGGTTTACAGGCGGTCACTACCGTCACTCCGGTCGCAAATTGCCCGAGCGCATGGCGAAACTCGCTTTGGGTGAAGGTCGGAGTCTGGGCTTGAGTCGGTGCGAGTTCGCCGTGCTTTGGGACTTGGTTCAAATCAATGGCCTAGTATTTTGGACAAGAAGTCTCTGCTTCGTTCACTTTGTGGGTTGTTGAAAAAGTCATGCGGATTGTTTTGCTCGATGATTTGACCTTCATCCATAAAGATCACTCGATCAGCTACAGCTTTGGCAAAA
>SXSX01000065.1 GCA_005793295.1 Burkholderiales bacterium
GACTATGTGGGCACATCGCTGCTGCTGTGCGCTTTGGTGAGCGTGGGGGTGATCAGCATGGGCACGGTGTCTGCAGCGGCGGTCACGCTGTTTGACTTTCCGATGCGCCGAAGCTTGGAATGGGCGTTGCTATTGCCCCTGGCCATGCCTGCTTACGTGGTGGCCTATGCCTACACCGACTACTTGCAATTCAGCGGCCCGCTGCAAACCAGCATTCGCGCAGTGTTTGGTTTAGAAGGCCGCGTGTTTCCTGAAGTACGCAATGTGTGGGGTGCTGCCTGTGTTTTTACCCTCGCGCTTTATCCGTATGTGTATTTGCTGGCCCGTACCGCGTTGTCCGAGCGTGCCAACCATTTGATGGAAGCGGCCCGCTTGCTGGGCGCCCCCCTGTCGCGCCGCATCCTATGCGTGGCCTTGCCTTTAGCGCGCCCTGCGATTGCGGCAGGCACGGCTTTGGCCTTGATGGAAACGCTGGCTGACTTTGGCGTGTCAAGCTACTTCGGAATTCAAACCTTCACCGCCGGTATTTACAAAGCGTGGCTGGTGATGGACAACCGCTTTGCCGCTGCGCAGTTGGCTAGTTTTCTCTTAGTCGTGGTCGTATTTTTGTTGACGGCCGAGCAACGTGCGCAATCGCGCTTGCGTTTTTCTATCGCACGTGTCAATCACCACGGCAGTGAATCGCAGCCCTTGAAGTTGCACGGTGTGTCTGCAGCTCTTGCGTGGACGCTTTGCGTGCTGCCCGTGATGTGCGGTTTTGTGTTGCCTGTGCTGTTTATGTTCCGCGCTTTGCTGCAAGGTGACGGTGTAATGGATTTACCTTGGTCACGCTTTGTTCAATGGTCGCTCACCAGCGTGTCGTTGGGAGCCATGACGGCGCTGTTGGCGGTGGGTGCAGCTTTGTTGCTAGCCGCACAAGCCCGCTTGCATCCCAACTGGCTCTCGCGCCAAGTCATAGGCGTAGTGACCTTGGGCTATGCCGTACCTGGCGCGGTGATTGTGGTGGGCTTGCTATTGCCCGTGGGATGGGTGCAAACCACGTGGCCCCAATCAGGCGTGGGCTTTTGGCTCACGGCCACAGTGCTGGGTTTGGTCTGGGCTTATCTTGTGCGTTTTATTGCTGTGGCTTTGCAGTCGGTGCAAAGCGGCTACGCGCGTGTGCCTGCCTCGCTAGACGACAGCGCACGCATGTTGGGCACATCGGGCTTTTCATTGGCCAGTCGCGTGCATTGGCCCTTGCTGAAAAAGCCCGCCGCCGCTGCCGCGTTGCTGGTGCTGGTCGATGTGATGAAAGAGCTGCCCGCCACCTTGGTGCTGCGCCCCTTCAACACGGACACTTTGGCGGTGATGGCCTACCAACTGGCCCGCGATGAGCGCTTGGGCGAAGCCGCTTTGCCCTCGTTGGCCCTGGTGCTGGTGGGTTTGCTGCCTGTCATTTTGCTCAGCCGCACGCTGCGGCGCAACTGACAACGCGAGCGTAAACCTGTACTTTTCTAAAGGACATTTGATCCAAATCAAATGATAATGATTCGCATTTGATGTAGACTTCCTTCAAGTATTTTTAACTTGGAGTCCCCTCATGCGTGGCACCCTCGCGGTTTTATCCGTGGCAATTTCTGCTGTTACCGCTGGCTTATTCAGCCCGTCGGCCTCTGCCAACGAGCAAGTCATCAACCTCTACTCAGCCCGTCACTACCCCACCGACGAAGCGCTTTACAGCGACTTCACCAACGCCACCGGTATCAAAATCAACCGCGTCGACTCCGACGATGCAGGCATCATCGCCCGCCTCAAAGCCGAAGGCAGTGCATCACCCGCTGATGTGATCTTGTTGGTGGACGCCGCCCGTTTGTGGAAGGGCGAAGTGGACGGTATGTTCTTGCCCGTCAAGTCCAAAACCTTGGAAACTGCCATTCCTTCGCAGCTGCGCTCTAAACCCACCGACGACGGCACCGCTTGGTTTGGCTTATCCACCCGGGCTCGCGTGGTGGTTTACGACAAGCTCAAAATCAAACGCGAAGATGTGGACACCTATGAAGAATTGGGCGACCCCAAAAACAAAGGCAAGCTGTGCATCCGCTCTGGCTCGCACCCCTACAACCTGAGCCTGTTTGGCGCGATGACCGAACACCTCGGCCCAGCCACTACTGAAAGCTGGCTCAAAGGCATGGTCAACAACATGGCCCGCGCACCCAAAGGCGGTGACACCGACCAAATCAAGGCCGTGGCCAGCGGCGAGTGCGGCATTGCGGTCACCAACACTTATTACTTGGCGCGCTTGATGCGCTCGACCAACCCCGCCGACAAAGCGGTGGCTGAGCGTGTGGGCGTGGTGTTTCCCAACCAACAAAGCTGGGGCACGCACGTGAACGTGGCCGGCGGTGCAGTGGCGCGTTATTCCAAGAACCAAGCGAATGCCATGAAGTTTTTGGAATACCTTGTCAGCCCTGAAGCGCAAAACCACTTTGCCAACGGCAACAACGAATGGCCCGTGGTCAAAGGCATGAAAATTGACAACCCAGCCCTCCAAGCCATGACGGGCGGAAGTTTTAAAAGTGAGCTCGTACCGATTCGTATCGTAGGGATGAATCAAATCAAGGTGCAACAAATGTTGGACCGTGTGGGGTTTAAGTAAACGGTATATTCGCCTCTTCCTTTGATGTGAATCGCCCCGCTTGACTTCTTTCCCCGCCCCCAACCTCCCCACCCAACTTGAAAAACGTGCCATAACGACGTTTGAAAACGTAGTAGGTAAAACAGCCAGTTTCCGTATTCGCCCAGGGCAACACGCCATGGCGCAGTGCATCGCTCAGACGCTCAGCCGTGCCGATCTAGGCGATTCAGACCAGCCCATCAAAGCTATTGCAGTGATTCAAGCTGGAACTGGCGTTGGCAAATCGGCCGCTTACGCCAGCACTGCCATTGCCATGGCCTTAGAGCGCAAAACACGCGTGCTGATTTCCACCGCTACCGTGGCGCTGCAAGAACAGCTCATGCAAAAAGACCTGCCCGCCTTAGCCGCAGTGATGGAGCAGCCCTTTGTCTATGCTTTGGCCAAAGGCCGCGGGCGGTATGTTTGCAAGGTCAAACTCGAACGGCTGGTAGGTGTAGGGGGTACTGAAGAAGACCTGTTTGAAGAAGAGTTTCCAACCGCAGCGATGGCCACAGCAAGCCAAGAGGCCTTAGAAGAACGCCGCACTCGGATGGTTGAACACATGGCCCATCTCTTGGCCAACGCGCGGTGGGACGGCGACCGCGATAGCCTCAACGACACGCCTGACCCGAGCGATTGGGCGACCGTGGCCGCAGAGCGCCATACCTGTACCGCTCGCCATTGCCCGCGCTACCGCGAATGCAGTTACTACACGGCACGCACGCAACTGGCCGAAGCCAATGTGATCGTCGCCAACCATGATTTGGTACTCGCTTCGTTGGGAATGAAAACCCTGCCCGAGTTAGACAATTGTTTGGTGGTGTTTGACGAAGGTCATCATCTTCCCGCCGTGGCCTTGGACCAATTTAGCAGCGCGATGGATCTAACCAGCCTGCGTTGGCTCGATAAATTACCCAAAATTTTGCAAGACGTGAGCAACGCGTTGCAACTGGTGTTAACTGAAGACGTCAGCACCGTTGCAAGCCAACTGAAAGTTGCACTCAACCAACTTGCCCGCCTCGCGCTTGACCTGGTTCATGCCAGCACCCAAGGCAAAGATGGAACGCTGCGTTTTTCCCATGGCGTTTTGCCAGAGGTGATGACGGAACCGGTGCACTTGATTCATACGCAAGCCCTTGGCTTGTCTAAAGCACTTGAAGCACTTGGGGCAGAAGTTAAAAACGTGGCAAAAGAAGACCCCAGTCAGGGCCTTCAATGCGCCCAGCTTTACGCCAAACTCGGCGCATTGGCGCCTAAGCTTGCCAGCGTGGTCTCTACCACCGAACTTCTGCTTGAGCACGGCGAACAACCGCTTGCGAAATGGCTGCAATGCCAAAGCGAGAGCGGCTTCTTGGTCCTCTCAGCCCACGCATGTCCCATGGTTCCAGGCGACTTGTTGCGGCAATTTTTATGGAGTCAAGTCCGCGCTGCGGTGGTGACTTCGGCGTCGCTTACCAGTTGCGGAAGTTTTGATTACTTTTTACAAGAAGCGGGCTTGTCCAACAACGCCAACGTGACCACATTGGAAGTAGAAAGCCCCTTTGACTACGCGGCTCAAGGCACGCTCACGGTGGTTCACACCTTAGCTGAGCCTAAAAATGCAGACGCCTATACGGCGGAGATGGTGGGCTATTTGATGCAAGACCTGGCAAAAGTAGAGCGCGGCGCCCTCGTTTTGTTCACCTCAAGGGCACAAATGCGTTCTGCTATTGACGCCGTACCCTCGGCTTTGCGCGAAGGGGTCTTGGTTCAAGGCGTGATGTCAAGAGCGCGGTTGATCGCAACCCATACGGCACGCATAGAGTCTGGCTTTGCTTCTATCTTGTTTGGCTTGCAGTCGTTTGGCGAAGGCTTGGATTTACCAGGTGCCCTGTGTGAAACCGTTTTTATTGCCAAGCTGCCTTTTGCACCACCCTCAGACCCTGTTGACGAAGCCCGCGCCGAATGGCTGAAAAAGATGGGGCGTGATCCTTTCAATGAACTGGTCATTCCCGCAACTGGAATCAAACTATTGCAATGGACTGGCCGCGCCATTCGCACCGAAGAAGACCGCGCCCAGGTGATTTGCTATGACAAGCGCCTGATCCTTCAAAGCTACGGCAAGCGCATGCTCCAAGGCTTACCGCCGTACCAGTTTTTACAGCGACGCTAATCAGTTATTTTTCACCGTCTCTACGCAGGCGCCTTGCGAAGAAGCCACCCCGCGAAAGTCACTCGTCCAAAGCAAGGCTTGGGTATGAATCTGGATGCGTTCGTTGTCTAAGGCTGTCATAACAACGGGGCCAGCCATTGAAAAAGTGTAAACCGGCAAGCCATCGATATGAACAGAAACAGGCTGACTGTTTTGGTATTGAATATCGACCTGACGATTCCAAATACTTCGCGTAGGAAGGTAAAAAGCCGCACACGTGAACTGTTTTATTTTCACTGTGCTTGCAGTTGCGACAGGGTTACCAACCAGCGATGAGGCCGCTACTGCTAAAACTAGAATCAACAGACGCGTCCATCGCATAGTTTTAAAATTTACGCGGTTGTAAATTTTTGAACTAGGTTGTCCACCGATTTTTGCGATAAGCGGCAACCGTACTGCGATACCACCTGCGCCGCAGCCAAGTTACCTAAAGCGGCAGCCTTTGCCGTGCTCTGGCCATGGGTCACGGCGTATAAAAATGCGCCTGCAAACATATCGCCTGCGCCATTGCTGTCAATGGCTTTCACTGGCGTAGCAGCCACCGTGGTGATGCGTTCGCCTTCAATCACCAGGCATCCTTTGGCGCTGCGCGTTAAGCACACCACCCGCGCCAAAGCGGCGATTTTTTTACACACCACGTCAAGATTCGTTTCGCCAAACCACACTTGCGCTTCTTCTTCGTTGCAAAACAAATAATCCACCCCGTCGCCAACCATTGCCTCGACCCCAGGTCGGCAAAAGTTGATCATGCTCATGTCGCTCAGAGTCACAGCCAAGGCCACACCCGCTTTGCGCGCAATGTCCCGGCCTTGCAAAGCTGCCTCTAAGCCTGTGGGCGACGCTGCCAAATAGCCCTCCATGTAATACACCTTGGAGCGCGCGATGTCATGGGGGTGAAGCGCTGAATGGTCCAACTCCGCGGTGGCTCCCAAAAACGTGCTCATGCTGCGTTCGGCATCCGGCGTGACCATCACGATACAGCTTCCAGTTTGTCCCGGTGCGGGCGGAGTGTGCGTCAGATTCGTGGACACGCCATGCGCCACCAAATCTTCACGGTAGAAATCACCCAAGTCATCATGCGCCACGCGACAAGAGTAAAACGCCTTTCCGCCCAACTGCGCTAAGGCGACGACGGTATTTCCCGCTGAGCCCCCACCGGTTTTACGGGCGTGTAGTCCTTGCATGTGGTGCAAAAGTTCGGCGCGACGGGGCGCGTCGATCAAGGTCATATGGCGTTTTTCGACGCCCGCCGACTTTAAAAGTTCGTCGGAGACTTCGTATTCAGAATCGACTAAGGCGTTCCCAATGGCGTAAAGATCGTAGGTGGTCATGGTTTATTGCTCTGCAAAAGCGCGTTCGATGACAAAGTCGCCCTGTTTGGTGGTGTTGCCTTCCATAAAACTCCGCTTTTCCAGCATGTGTTTTAAGTCGCGCAACATTCCAGGGCTGCCGCACAACATAACACGGTCATGGGCGGGATCCAGTGGGGGTAAGCCCAAATCTATTTGGAGCTTACCTGAATCCAGTAACTCGGTAATGCGGCCTTGGTTTTTATAAGGCTCGCGCGTGACGGTCGGGTAGTACAGCATTTGGGCACTGACCATATCGCCCAAAAACTCATGTTCAGGCAAGTCGTGGGTCAGGTATTCGTTGTAAGCCAACTCGGCCACTTCACGAACCCCATGCACCAAGATCACTTTTTCAAACCGCTCATAGGTCGCTGGATCGCGCACGATACTTAAAAACGGCGCTACGCCCGTTCCGGTTCCAAAAAGATAGAGGTTTTTGCCTTTGAGCAGGTAATCGATCAGCAAAGTTCCCGTAGGTTTTTTGCCAACCACGATTTTGTCGCCGACTTGGATGTGCTGTAAGCGCGAGGTGAGTGGGCCGTCTTGTACTTTGATACTTAAAAACTCGAGATGTTCTTCGTAGTTGGCGCTGGCAATGCTGTATGCCCGAAGCAATGGCTTACCCGTTTCAGTGCGAAGGCCGATCATGGTGAAGTGGCCGTTGGAGAAGCGCAAACTGGTATCGCGGGTGGTGGTAAAGCTAAATAACCGGTCGGTCCAATGGTGAACGCTCAACACGGTTTCTTCCAAAAATGCACTCATGGGGGCCTTAAAGAGAGTCAACAACGCCACTGTGGCAAACCCTAGAGTGTAAAACCTCACGCCTTCGCTTCGCGTTATATGGTTATAGGCCTAGGTTTTTAACCCGCATATTTCTGCCATGATTGAGGTATGTCAACTTCAGACCTTGTGCCACCTTACCAAGCCTCATCGCCTTCCGACATGCTGGTCGCCTGCCTGTGCGCCCAGTGGTGTAGCACCTGCCGCGACTACCAAAGCCTGTTTGACCAGCTCCAAACCGAATTTGCGTCGGTCAAGTTTGTTTGGGTGGACATCGAAGACCACGCCGATTGGGTTGACCCCATCGAAGTAGAAAACTTTCCCACGCTTTTGATTGCCCAAGGCGAGACACCCCTTTTTTTTGGCACCTTAACGCCCCACATCGAAACCCTGCGCCGCCTGCTTCAAAGCCAAATGCAATCGGATACACCTTTCAAAGGTGACCCCGAGGTACGGGGATTGGTCAGTCGATTGCGTCCACAACACTAGTTAAGCGTTAGAGTTTGGCACTCACCCACGCTTGGGCGCTGGCCAAGGCCGCTGGCAAATGGGCAGGCTCGGTGCCCCCGGCCATAGCCATATCGGGCTTGCCCCCACCTTTACCGCCAACCTGCGCTGCTAAAAAGTTAACCAACTCGCCGGCTTTGACTTTGGCGGTCGTGTCTTGGGTTACGCCGACCGCAATTTGTACTTTGTCGCCTTCAATCGTACCGAGCACAATGACTGCTGTTTTTAGCTTGTCTTTGAGCTTGTCCATGGTCTCGCGCAAGGTCTTGGTATCCGCGCCAAGCAGCTGGGCTGACAAGAACTTCACGCCTTGGAGGTCTATGGCCTGGGTTAACAACTCATCGCCTTGGGCAGAGGCTAATTTGCCTTTGAGCGCGGTGACTTCTTTTTCCAACGCCTTGACATGGTCCACCACTTGCGTCAGACGGCTTGCCAGTTCGGCCACTGGCGCTTTCAGCGTTGCGGCTGCGAGGCCCACGGTGTCTTCGAGTTGCTGCAAATAGGCCAACGCATTTTCACC
>SXSX01000066.1 GCA_005793295.1 Burkholderiales bacterium
CAAACCGGTCTAAGGCTTCCAGTGCGTCAAGCTTATCGGCTTCACTCCACAGGGTTAAAAGAGCTCGCCAAGTCGGCACACTGGTCAAGCGGCCCATCAAGACGTTGGTCAAAACATCCAAACGACCAATCAAATTGAACTGCTGAAAAACCATGGCGCAATTGCGACGCCATTGGTTCAAGGCCCTGCCTTCGAGGTCAGTGACTACTGTGCCTTCATGTTCAATGGAACCAATTGTGGGTTCGTTCAAACGGTTGATCATGCGCAAGAGCGTGGATTTACCAGCGCCGGAGCGACCAATGATGCCGACAAAACTTCCAGCTTTAAAATCAAGCGAGACGTTGTCAACCGCCGTGGTGCTGCCAAAGCGCTTGGTGAGGTTGTGAAGTGCGAGAGTGTTCATAGGTTGGAAGGGCGGCGTGGCACCAGCTTTCAAATTAAAAAGCTAGCTTAGGTGGCCTGTATGTCATTGGTGTGACGAAACTAAACTACGCGAACACCACCGCGCCAGACCGCGCGAACTATGGGTTGTTGTCGTCCGTCGGCTAGCGTGGTGATTCGCATTTGAACTAAGTCAGCACGCATTTCAGGGGCAATACTTCCGCGATCATGTAAGCCGATCGACTCGGCTGGATTGCGGCTCACCAAGGCAACTGCTTGGGGCAAGGTCAAGCCAGCGGTTTCCGTTAGGCGAACCAAGGCAGAAAGCAGGCTACCTGGCACATAGTCTGACGACAAAATATCCATCAAACCCAATTGAGCAAGTTCTATGGCAGACACATTGCCGGAATGCGAGCCGCCCCGAACCACATTGGGCCCACCCATGATGGTCAGCATGTTGCGATCGCGTGCAGCTTGGGCCGCGGCAACCGTGGTTGGAAACTCGCACACTGTGGCGCCTTCGGCAAAAGCCTGTTCCACATGGGCAACAGTTGTGTCGTCGTGGCTTGCCAATGCGATTTGGTGCTCTTTGCAATAGGCCGTAAAGTAGGCTCGGTGGGGTTGCGCGTACAGAGATTGGAGCTCGATGGACATCGCTACGCGTTCGTCAAATTTCTCTCGGCTCCATCCTTTTTTTCCAGAAAAATAAATCCAAGCGTGTTCCAAGTTTTCCCACTGGCGCTGGCCTGGTGTGTGGTCCATCAGGGAGATCATGCGCACCATCGGGTTACCAATGAATGGGGCAAACAACTCCAGCGTGTTGGGCGCAGGCAGTTCGCAGCGCACATGCAGCAAGTGATCAGCACGCAAGGTTCCACGCTCAGAAAATTCTTTAATACAGTCGAGTACAGAATTCCATTCGCTGCCGCGCACACTCTCGGGGTCGGCTTCACCAACCCCCAAGGCGTCTAACACCGTGGTGATCCCTGCTGCAGCAATTTCTGCATCATGGGCCAACAGCGCAGGCGGATCGTCCCACCGCACTTTGGGCCGGGGCATCAGGTGGCGCTCAAAATTGTCGGTGTGCACCTCCACCATGCCAGGCATTAAATAGTCACCTTGCAAATCAATCGCGCCGCTGACAGCGCTTGCGCCTTGGTCTATGCTCTCAATGGTTCCACCGTGGCTATACAGCGTTCCATTGACGACTTCGTCATCGAGCACCAGGCGGGCGTTGGTAAAAACCGTAGGGTTTGCGGTTGGTGAGTTCATAACGTGGTCTTAAAAGATTGCATCGCAACGGTGCGACTGGCGACGGCTTGTGCGACATGGTCATCGTGAAAAATGCCAAGGATGGCAACACCTTGGGCGCGGGCTTGGGTAATCAGCTCGATCACCGTTAGTGTGTTTTCGGGGTCCAAAGAGGCGGTGGGTTCATCGAGCAACAACAAAGGCCGCGGCTTAATGAAACTACGGGCGATATTGATGCGCTGTTGCTCGCCTCCGGAAAATGTTGCCGGTGGCAGCTGCCAAAGCGACTGTGGAATACGCAAACGGGTAAGCCAATGTGCGGCTTGTTCGCGGGCTTGGGCCTTGCTGATGTTGGCGTCCCCACCTTCGAGCAATGGTTCAGCCACGATGTCAATCGCTGCGACGCGCGGAATCACCCGCAAGAACTGGCTCACATAACCCATGGTTTGGCTGCGCAGGTGGAGCACGGTTCGGGCGCTGGCTTGGGTGATGTCTATGGGGGTCCCATCGGTATCACGCACCCAAATATGCCCTTGGCTGGCACGGTAGTTTCCAAAAGCGAGCTTGAGAACCGTGCTTTTTCCCATGCCCGAGGGTCCACTTAAACGCACGCACTCCCCGGGTAGCAAAGACAAATGAAAGTCATGAAGAACAGGCAATTCGGTGCTGCTTTGCAAATGCAAAACAAAATGTTTGCTAACCCCTTGCATGTCTAGCAAAGGGGTAGATCCGGTATTTGCATGGGTCATGGTTGAAGCACCGAAGAAACCAAAAGCTGGGTGTAAGGATGTTGGGGGTCGTCTAAAACTTGGTCGGTCAAGCCGGTTTCGACGGCTTGGCCGTTTTGCATCACCAGCATGCGTTGGGCCAACAAGCGAGCTACTGCTAAATCATGGGTGACGATGATGGCAGCGAGGTTCATCTGGCGGGTCAGCATGCGCAACATATCGAGCAGCCGGGCTTGTACCGAAACGTCCAAGCCCGAGGTGGGTTCATCCATAAAGACCAAGCGCGGTTGTGTGATCAGATTGCGGGCGATTTGAAGCCGCTGGCGCATTCCCCCGGAAAACGTATCAGGCCGATCATCCATTCGGCTGGGACTTATTTCCACGCGTTCTAACCATTCGGTAGCTTGCTCGCGCAGCCGGCCGTAATGGCGCTGGCCTAGCGCCATCAAGCGCTCGCTGACGTTGGCGCCGGCCGATACATTCATACGCAGTCCGTCGGCGGCGTTTTGGTGAACAAAGCCCCAGTCGGTGCGAGAAAGCAAGCGCCGCTGCGCCTCTGTCATGGCGTAAATATCTTGTAATCCGTGGTCGCGCATTTCAAACGACACCTGCCCGGCACTGGGCGTGTGGCGGGCTGCAACCGCGTTGAGCAAAGTGGTTTTCCCTGATCCAGATTCACCCACAATCGCTAGCACCTCGCCGGGCCACAGATCAAAAGAAATATCGCGAACCACGGAGCGAGCGCCATAAGCGCAGGCCAAGCCCTGCACGCGCATGAGGGGTGGCGTGTTGTCGGTGTAGGTCATGGGGTGCCTGCTTGGCGTTTTCCGCAATAGTCACTGTCTGAGCAAACAAACATGCGCGTGCCTTGGTCATCCATCAACACTTCGTCGAGAAAGCTTTCACGCGAGCCGCAGAGTTCACAGGCAGCGTCCCAACACTGCACTTCAAACGGATGGTCTTCAAACCCTAGGCTCTCTACCGTGGTGTAGGGCGGCACTGCATAAATACGCTTTTCTCGACCCGCACCGAAGAGTTGCAATGCGGGATTCAAATGCATTTTTGGGTTGTCAAATTTGGGGATGGGCGAGGGCGACATGATGTAGCGGCTATTGACCAAAACGGGGTAGTCGTATGTTGTTGCGATGTGACCGTAGTGGGCCAGATCTTCAAAAAGATTGACATGCATCAGGCCGTACTCTTGCAAGGCATGCAGTTTTCGGGTTTCTGTTTCGCGCGGCTCCAGGTGCTGCATCGGCTCTGGCACAGGCACTTGGTACACCAACACTTGGCCTTCGCGCAGCGGCGTTTCTGGAATGCGGTGGCGGGTTTGGATAATGCTGGCGCTGGTGGTGTCGGTGGTCACTTCCACGCCGGTGGTGCGTTGAAAGAAACGCCGAATATTGACGGCGTTGACCGTGTCGTCAGAACCTTGGTCAATCACCTTGAGTACGTCAACAGGGCCAATGATGGAAGCGGTTACCTGAATACCGCCCGTACCCCAGCCGTACGGGAGCGGCATTTCGCGGGAGCCAAACGGAACTTGGTAGCCGGGAATAGCCACCGCTTTCAAAATAGCGCGGCGAATCATGCGCGTGGTGCGTTCGTCCAAATATGCAAAATTGATGCGGGGGTCACGCACCAAGCTGGGGGTGATGGTTTCAACCGGCAGCATGTGCGTCCTTTGGAATTGCGAAGGATTGGCGCATTTTTCGCACCAACTCCAACTCCGATTGGAAGTCAACATAATGCGGCAACTTCAAATGCTGCACAAAACCAGAGCTCTCTAAGCTGTCGCTGTGCGACATCACAAATTCTTGCATTTGGGCTGGCGCGGTGACTGCTTCGCCTAATTCATCGACCCGCAATGCGCGGTCTACCAAGGCCATGGCCATGGCTTTGCGTTCGCTGTGGCCAAAGGCCAAGCCATAGCCGCGGGTGAATTGCGGAGGCTGCGCGTGGCTGCCTTGAAACTGATTGATCATTTGGCACTCGGTGATGGGCAGGTCACCAATCGAAATCTCGAACCCCAGCTCTTCCGGCGCAATGCTCAAGTTCACGGTTCCAAACCGAATTTCGCCGACAAACGGATGCGATTCTGAGTAGCCGCGTTGCGTGGACTACGCCATGGCCAGCAAAAATCCTTCGTCGGCCCGCGCGAGGTTTTGTAATCGGGCGGAGCGGTCTGCAGGAAACCGCACGGGCTGCCGTGTGAGATCAAACGGGTCGGGATCGCCGCTGGGCGCGGGTTGGGTTTCCAGCAGGCTTTCATGGTGAAGCAAATCAACCACACGGGGCGTGGCTTCGGTGCTGGCCTGCGCTTGCCGTGCGACGGGGGCTTTAGCGCCTGTGGCCAGCAGGCTGAAATCCAACAACCGCTGGGTGTAGTCGTAGGTGGGGCCTAACACTTGGCCACCTGGCAAATCTTTAAACGCGGCTGAGATTCGCCGTGCAATTTGCATCCCTGCGGTATCGAGCGGCACGCTGTAGCCTAAGCGCGGCAGCGTGGCGCGGTAAGCCCGCAGCAAAAATATCGCTTCTACCAAATCACCTGCGCTTTGTTTGATGGCCAAGGCCGCAAGTTGGGGGTCGTAGACCGAACCTTCGGTCATGACTCGGTCCACCGCCAAGCGAAGTTGCTGTCGAATTTGATCGACGCTGAGCTCTTCTACGGCGGGGTCGCCCCGGCGCTGCTGGGCCAAGAGGTCATAGCTATTGAGAATGGCAGACTCGCCCCCTTTGACGGCTACATACATAGGGTTTAGTCCTTGATCAAAGTGGAGCGCGGCAAACCCACCAACGACACGCCGTGGGTAAATATAAAGTCAACCCCGCACGGGGAGTGGGCTTGGCTCGCTCGGCGTTGGGCAGTAAATTCTGGCGCCACGCCTTCAATATGCAAATGTCGGGTGTCGTTGATCCCAGGTCCGCTGATAGACCACCCACCTGCTTGGTCCGATGTAGCCAAGCCCATGACCTGCACCACACACGTTGCCGACTGCTCCGGATATTCCGCGGTGCCTTGGGCCAACTGCTCGAATGCTGGCATTTCTGAGGGATAGGCCACCCAAATAAAATCGGCCTCTTTGGAGTCTGCAACGAGAGTGCAGCCGGTATGAAATCGCAGCCAAGTGGCGGCGTCACTGGCATCAAAACCAGACGAGAGCCAGAGCTTACAGTCTTGGTCCAACAAAGCCAGCAACAACGCAGCCGCTGCAGGGTGTGCGTTTTGGGGCGCTTGCATGGATTGCATAGGGCCGCTCAGATCCAAAAACTGTAAGCGGCCTGGTAATGACAAAGCGTCTAGGGCTTGGCGAAAAACGGTTTGACTGCATACAGCAGGTTCTGCGAATCCGCGACCCAAGTCTTTGAGTGAAGGCTGAATCACGATGCATCGTCCTCGTCGTCTGCGCCTCTTCCCGCTTCCCGTGCGACCGTAAAAAATTCGACCCGGGTTGCCTGCGCCTGCGCATTTTTTTCTTGTGCTTGGTCTGACAGCATTCGGCTTAAGGGCCGCAGCAGCAACTGATCCCAGTGTTCATGCAATGCGGGTTCTTGCAGCAGTGCGTCGGCCAAAGCGGCAAGCTGCGCATGGCGGTGTGAATTTCCCATAATGTAGGCAACACCGACTTGGCGGCAACCGGTCACGTTGGCATCGGGCTTGAGTACGCACCGCGTGACGCTCACCTCGCCCAAGTTAAAGCGTTGCCCGGTTCCACCGGCGCGACCCTGTACCATCATCAACCCGGTTTCGGTCGGACGAAGCCATTGCAAATCGCCCGCACTCAATGCTGCAAGATGTTTTTCTAACAGCGCCTCTGGGGATCGCGCCAAGAGGGCCATCCATGTTTTTCGCGCGGCGGCGTCTGGCGGCAGTGCTTTTGGGGTGGGGGTGTAATCGGGTTGCAACATCGCGGTGGTATCTTTGACTCACAAGACTTTACGACCGCCATATTTCTTTTTTGTGACGCAATGACCGAACCATCCCTAGCCCAACCTACCGTTGCGAGCAGCCCGTATCGCCACGCTGCCTACTTCGCACCCAAGAGCGATTCGCTCGCGTGGGACTTGGGTTCGCGCTGGCTCGGTCGCTGCGCATTCAGCGGTAAAACGCTCACTCAGCCCTCCATCGACAGCATCGACGCGGAGTCGTTTCATCGCCTCACCCAATCGCCCAGACTGTATGGATGGCACGCCACGCTCAAAGCGCCCTTTGAGCTAGCGCTTGATATCTCCTTAGAAAAGCTGCAAGCGGCTTTTACGCAGGCCAGCGCTATTGACGTGGGCCCGTTCCATCTGGAATTACAACTCGCCGACGTGGGTGATTTTTTGGCCTTGGTGCCGCGCCAGCCCAGTGCGCCACTGAACGTCTTGGCCGATCGCTGCGTCAGAGAATTGCATCCTTGCGCGTTGCCCCTTTCGGAGTCTGAATTGACGCGCCGCCGTGCAGGTGGTCTGACTGCGCAACAGGAAAAACTGTTGCAGCAGTGGGGCTACCCCTTCGTGATGGAAGCATTTCATTTTCATCTGACGCTCACAGGGTCTTTGCGTGATGTTGATGCTGCGACGCGAAGCGCTTTACTCGCCGCTGCAAATGATTGGTTTGCGCCACTCTTAGATCACGGCGTGGCTATCGATGCTATTACTTGGTTTGCGCAAGATGTGCAGGGTGGCGACTTTCGCTGGGTTGAGCGTTTTGACTTGAGGCCTTTCCCATGCGCTTGATTTACACCGTTGGCCCCTCGGGCGTTGGCAAAGACAGTTTGCTTAACGGCCTGCGCCAACACATTAACGCGATGGCAAATCGGCCGGCGCTGCATTTCGCCCAACGCACGATCACCCGCAACCATGACAAAAGCAACGAAGACCACGAGGCGGTTAACGTCGCCAAGTTTGCCAAACTCCAAGAAGAAAAGGCGTTTGCTTTGGCCTGGGTGGCCAACGGATTGCACTACGGTATTCGCCACACTGAATTGACGCCCCAGGGCGACGGCAGTTGGGTCATCGTGAACGGTTCGCGGGGCTACCTTGATGAAGCCCGAAAGCGTTTGCCGGGCTTGACCGTTTTGCATATCACGGCCCCTATCGAAGTGCTTCGCCAACGATTGCTGGCGCGGGGACGAGAAAGTGAAAAAGACATTGAGCAGCGCTTGTTGCGTCCGGAAAGCGTTTTGCTTGGCCCGCAAGACCTGTGTCTCTCGAACGGTGGAACCCTAGAAGCCAGTGGCTTAGCCTTAAGACAACTGCTTTCTCTACACACAGGCTTACCGCTTTAGCTTGGCCTGAGAGTCATCAAAATGTCATGGATGTGACGTAATCTGAATTTAATTCTTCATCAAAGGTTTGTATGTGTTGTTGCGACTTTCGGATGTTTCTATTTTGTCTTCGGGCGTGATGGCTACTAAAAGGATAGAAACTTGCAAAATCTGATTGCGAGAATTTTTGCGTTTGGGGTCATTGGAATAGCCTATCTTTTCCTGCCCCTCATGCCATTGATGGCAAGTGTGGTTTTTTTCCGCCGCAAGTACCTCTTGCAATACCCAACGTTTCTTAAAAAAATGGGCATCCACATTCGTGCTTTGTGCGAAGGACCGGTGGTTCATTACTTTGAAGACGTGGTCGGCAGAATCCACCAAGTTCCCGAAGCGATCGAGGGATACTGCGTGCAATGCGGTAACTGCTGCATGGAAAAGCGCTGCGTTTTTTTGGAAGACATGGGCGACACGCGTTTTCAATGCGGAATTTACCATTCCCCTTTGCGCCGTTTTTCTAATTGCGGCTCTTTCCCTATCAATGCCTATGACATAGAGCGCTATGCCTGTCCGAGTTATTCCGTGGTCAAGTTCATTCCACGCGTGGTAGCCCCGACAGTGAGTTGACATGAAAGGCTTGCCGCGCACCTTTTACACGCTTTTATTCGCGCAATTTATTTCTACTCTGGTTGATAACGCCTTTCTGATTGTCGCGATAGCCCGGGTTCTGGAACTTCAGGCTGGTGCGTGGTTGATTCCTATCTTAAAAGTCGGCTTCACACTCTTTTACGTGGTGTTGGCGCCGGTAGTGGGCGCATTGGCCGATGCGTTTCCTAAAGGGCGCGTGATGGTGGTATCCAACCTCCTCAAAATTCTTGCGATTGCGCTGATGGCTTTCGGGCTGGATCCGGTATGGGCCATTACGTTGGCAGGGTTTGGCGCTGCGGGGTATGCGCCGGCTAAGTACGGTCTGATTACGGAACTTCTGCCGCCTAAGGATTTGGTCAAGGCCAACGGATTTTTTGAAGGCGCTACGGTGTGCGCTGTTATTTTGGGTACGGTGGTCGGTGGGGCTTTGGTGAGTCCTTGGGTCAGCGCTTTGGTCGTTCCGTCTTGGATCACCGCTTTACCGGTGACGGATAGCGCCTATGTGTTGAGTATGTTGGCGCTGATTGCGCTCAACGTGACGGCTGTGGTTTTGAGTCTGTGCATATTAGATAACGGCGCTCGCTACGTGCAACACTCCTTTCACCCTTGGGAATTGGTACAGCGGTTTTTTAAAGAAAACGCGGTCCTTTGGCGCGATACCTTAGGCGGTTTATCCATGTCAGTCACGACTTTGCTGTGGGGCGTGGGCGCCACCTTGCAGCTGATTGTTTTGCGCTGGGCCCAAGAGACATTGCAGTTGCCTTTGAACCAAGCGGCCTATCTTCAAGGGGTCACAGCTATCGGCGTGATTGCGGGCGCGGCGCTTGCGAGCCGCATGGTGTCCCTAGAGCGCACTCCAAAGTTATTGCCTTTGGGTGTTTTTTTAGGGCTGTCGATTCCGCTGTTGCTATTGGTGAGTTCGTTAGTGCAGGCGGTGTGCTTGCTGATTCTTGTGGGTGCCATGGCCGGTTTTTTTGTGGTTCCCATGAATGCGCTGTTACAGCACCGAGGCGCTACTTTGCTCACAGCCGGTCGTTCTATCGCCGTTCAAGGCTTCAATGAAAACGCCGGGATGCTCGCAGTTTTGTGTATGTATTCGCTCGTGACCGCTTTGGACTTAGCTTTCGGGGTGTTGATTTTTGGTTTTGGTGTGTTGGTGAGTTGCGCCATGCTACTTATTGGTTGGCGTCATCGCCAAATTTTTCGCACAACGATAGGCTAAGTCACTAAATATTCACAAAAAAGTCATCAAAAACACATCATTCTTATTTATCTTAGATATGTGAAAAATACTGACGAAATCCTCTTTGAGTCGTTGACTGCGGTGCCTATGAACTTGCGCGTTGCTGTTGTCACTGAAACCTATCCCCCAGAGGTCAATGGTGTGGCCATGACCTTAGGAAAAATCGTAGAAGGCCTTTTGTCCAAAGGCCATGCAGTTCAACTCGTGCGCCCGCGCCAACCGCAAGAAAATGTGTCCAGTCGCGATGGGCTGGAGCAAGTTTTTGCAAAAGGAATGCCCTTGCCGGCCTACGGTGATCTGCGTTTTGGCTTGCCTGCTAAAAGCCGCATGATCAAGCTCTGGGCTGAAAATCGTCCCGACGTGGTTCACGTTGCGACCGAAGGGCCCTTGGGATGGTCTGCCGTTGCTGCAGCACGAAAACTCAAAATTCCCGTAACAAGTTCGTTTCACACCAACTTTCATAGTTACTCACAACACTATGGGATGGGTTTGATCAAGCGTTCAATCGAAGGCTACCTTCGTAAATTGCATAACCAAACCATGGCAACGATGGTGCCCACCTACGCGCTTGCCAATGACCTGCGTTCGCGCGGTTACCAAAACGTAACTTTGCTTTCGCGCGGTGTCGAACTTAAACAATTCAGCCCAGCCAATCGCAGCGCGGCCTTGCGAGCGAAGTGGGGGGTTACCGACGGTACGCTGGTGTATCTTCATGTTGGTCGCTTGGCCAAAGAGAAAAATATCGGGCTTCTCATTTCGGCGTACCGCGCCTGTTTGGTTGAGAATCCCACAGCAAAGCTGGTGTTTGTAGGCGATGGACCTCTGCGAAAACAACTGGAGGAGTCTTGCCCGCAGGCGATTTTCGCTGGTGTTCAAAAGGGCGCAGATCTCGCCGCCCACTACGCCTCAGCGGATATTTTTCCTTTTCCTAGTGTGACTGAGACCTTTGGAAATGTGGTGCCAGAGGCGCTTGCCAGCGGCTTGGCGGTGGTAGCGTATGACACCGCCTCTGCCAAAGAATTGATCACCAACGGCATTGATGGCTCCTTGGTTGCCATGGACCAAGATTTGAATTTCATTAGCGCAACCGTTGCCATGGCCAAACAAAGCGCGGACCGTGCTCGCATGCGTAACGCTGCGCCTCGCAGTGTGGCCGATATGGATTGGGAAAAAATCCATGATGCCTTTGTTGCTACCTTGCGCTCGGTCATTGACCGGCAAGGGGTGGGTTTATTTACCGCAAGTGCGCTGCCACGGACTCAACCCATTACGTCTGCCAGCGCATAAGGCCCTCGCCCATGCGGATGCGGCTATTTGTTTGCAACCCGGTATCCAAGGAAAATCCTTTGCCGGCCAATACGATCACGGTAGAGCCGTGCTGGAACCAACCCATTTCTTCACCTTTTGTGAAAGCGGCGTTACATTCCACCACCTCTGGGCCACGGTATTTAAGGTGAAACAAAACATCCAAAAAATGCAGTCGAATACTTGCCACCAACACAGCTGCCACCGGAACCAAGGCGATCACTTGGTTTGCGCACGGTCCAGGGGTCGTCACCCGGGTTCGAATCATGGCGCGTTCGTTTTTACAAAACAATTTTTCGACCCGCTTGAGCGCAATCGGATTCACGTTCC
>SXSX01000067.1 GCA_005793295.1 Burkholderiales bacterium
AGGCCAACGCCGTAGCCCATGCCCAAGCCCTGAAACTGGCCGCCAAACCCCTGCCTTCCCTCATTGAGACCAAACGCTTAATGAAAAAAGGGCAGACCGAGCAACTGTTGGCGCAAATTAACGAAGAAGCTCAAAGCTTTGGACGCCTATTGCAAGCCCCACATGCCACGGAAGCATTTACCGCGTTTATGGAAAAACGCAAGCCCGATTTCTCCAAAATTTGAAGAGGTGAGTCCCTGAGTTATTTTTACCAAGCGAACGCTTGCTAAAAATAAGGGGTTTTGGTATGGTGTGCCCATGCCTGTTTCGCAACCCACCTCCATCCAACGACCATCTCCCGTTGCGCTCCACCGCGCAGAGGTAAAACGACCCCGAGGACGTCCGCGCAAAACAGCCGAAGACCGCGATGACGGAAACCGCAGAGCGGCGTTGTTACAAGCTGCGGCAGCGCTTTTTAGGCGCAAGGGCTTTGCGGCAACCACGACCCGTGATATTGCCGCCGCCGCTGGCATGCAAAGCGGCTCTCCTTTTTACCATTTCAAAAGTAAAGACGCCTTATTGTTTGCTGTGATGGAAGAGGGGATGACCTCCGCCTTGGCTCGCCAGCACACAACTTTGGCGCTTTCGCGAGCGGCAAACCCACTCGCCCAGCTACGGGGTTTGGTACATGCGCACTTTCTCGTTTTGCTCGGGCCCCAAAGCGACTTTATCCCGGTGATGTTGTACGAGTCGCGATCGCTCAAACCTGCGCAGCGTGAAAAGTTATCGGCTTTGCAAAGTCAGTATGAAAATTTATGGGTGCCCGTGTTGAAGGCCTTGCATGCCAGCGGCCACTTGCGCGCGCCTGTAGTCTTGGCGCGACTTCTTATTTTGGGCGCGCTGAACTGGTCGGTGCAGTGGTTCGATCCCCATAAAAAAGCGTCGGTTGACGATCTCAGTGATGCGGCCATGGCCTTGTTTGTCGGTGGCTCGGTAGCATCTTCGTAATACATTTTCGGTAGGAGTTTTCATGGTGTATGCGTCGGTATTTGTTCCCGGTTTGTTTACGGGAAAAGTGGTGATAGTCACAGGGGGCGGCTCGGGCATTGGCCGCTGTGTGGCCCACGAATTGGCAGCGCTGGGCGCCAGCGTCGCTTTGGTGGGGCGAAAGTTAGAAAAGTTAGAAACCGTAGCCCAAGAAATCAGCCATGATGGCGGCCAAGCCAGTGCGCATGCTTGCGATATTCGCCAAGAAGAAGCAGTTCGCCAAACCATTACTGCGATCAAAACCCACTATGGTCAGATTGACGGTTTGGTCAACAACGCCGGTGGCCAGTACATGACACCGCTGGAAGCCATCAGCGCCAAAGGTTGGGAAGCGGTCATCAACACCAACCTCACCGGCGGCTTTTTGATGGCCCGCGAGTGTTACACCCAAGCCATGGCAAAAACGGGTGGAACGATTGTCAATATCGTGGCCGATATGTGGGGCTCTATGCCAGGCATGGGGCACAGCGGTGCGGCACGCGCCGGGATGATGAGTTTCACAGAAACTGCGGCAGCCGAATGGGCGTGTAGCGGGGTGCGTGTGAATGCGGTGGCGCCAGGCTATATCGCTTCCAGCGGCATGGACCACTACCCCGAAGAGGCTGGGCCGATGCTGCGCGCCATGGCCAAAACCGTGCCTTTGGGGCGCTTTGGAACCGAAGCCGAAACCGCAGCGGGGATTGTCTTTTTGCTCAGCCCCGCAGCATCCTTTATCAGTGGCACTACCCTGCGCATTGACGGTGCAAGGCCCCAAGTGCGCATGGGCTGGCCTATGACCGTGGCCAGTGCCAAAACGCAAACACGCGACGCCATCAAGCCCTTCAACGGTTTTCACCGCGCCACCACCCCCAAAGTATTTTCAACCCCTGATTGAGGAGACAGCATATGCAGTGGACCCACGAACACCAAGAAATTCAAAAAACACTCAAGCGTTTTATTGATGCTGAAATCAATCCGCATGTGGACGAATGGGAGGCGGCTGAAATTTTCCCAGCCCATGAAGTGTTCAAGAAAATGGGCAAACTCGGCTTGCTCGGTTTGACCAAACCCGAAGCCTATGGCGGCGCAGGGCTGGATTACAGCTACAGCTTGGCCATGGCCGAAGGGCTGGGTCATATTGAATGCGGTGGTATCCCCATGGCCATTGGCGTGCAGACCGATATGTGCACCCCCGCATTGGCGCGGTTTGGCAGCGAAGAACTCCAACGCGAATTTTTAGCGCCCGCGATTGCCGGTGACATGGTGGGTTGCATTGGCGTGAGTGAACCCGGCGCGGGCAGCGATGTGTCTGGCGTGAAATCGCGGGCCCGAAAAGACGGGGACGACTATGTGATTACGGGCCAAAAAATGTGGATCACCAATAGCTTGCAGGCCGATTGGATGTGCATGCTGGTCAATACCGGAGAAGGGCCGGTGCACAAAAACAAAAGCTTGGTGATGGTGCCTTTACGGGAAAACGGCAAGCTGCGTAAAGGCATTGAAGTTGCGAAAAAAATCAAAAAAATTGGGATGAACTCCAGTGACACGGGGCTTTTGTATTTTGACGAAGTGCGCGTTCCGCAGCGCAACCGCATTGGGGCCGAGGGGCAGGGGTTTATGTACCAGATGCAGCAATTCCAAGAAGAACGTTTGTGGGCGGCGGCGAGTTGTTTGCAGTCATTGAGTAATTGCATCGAATGGACGGTGGAGTGGGCGCAAGAACGCAAGATGTTTGGCTCCACCTTGGCTGACCAACAGTGGGTGCAATTCAAATTGGCTGAAATGAAAACCGACTTAGAGAGCTTGCGCTCCCTCACCTACCGCGCGTGTGACTTGTATGTGGATGGGCAAGATGTGTTGGAGTTGGCATCGATGGCCAAACTCCAAGCCGGGCGATTGAACCGCACTATTCCTGATGGGTGCTTGCAGTTTTGGGGTGGCATGGGTTACACCTGGGAAAACAAAGTCTCACGCATGTTCCGAGACGGCCGCTTGGGCTCGATTGGCGGGGGGGCCGATGAAGTCATGCTCGGCATCATCGCCAAAACCATGGGTGTGGCAAAACGAGCGCCGCGCGAATGACAGACGTATCTGACATCACCCACCTGCAAGACAGCGCACAGCGCTTTGTCCGAACTGAGGTGGCGCCCCATTTAGAGGCTTGGGAAGCGGCGCAAGCTTTTCCTCGCAGTTTGTATGGCCGCGCTGCGGATTTGGGTTGGCTGGGCATGGGCTACCCTCAAGCCTTGGGTGGCACCCCAGCGAGTTGGAAACTGCGCAGCGCCTTAACCTACACGCTCGCGCGTAGCAGCGGCAGCGGCGGTTTGATGGCAAGCTTGTTTAGCCACAACATTGGATTGCCTCCGTTGTTGAATTGGGGCAGCGTGTCTCTTCAAAACGAAGTCATTCCTTCCGTTTTGCGCGGAGAAAAAATCGCCGCACTGGCGATCACCGAGCCTGGTGGTGGAACCGATGTTGCTGCTTTGCGAACCACAGCCCATTTGGACGAGGACAGCTACATCGTCAATGGCGAAAAAGTTTTCATTACTTCTGGCATGCGGGCCGATTGGCTCACGGTGGCCGTGCGCACCGACTCTGCCAACAAAGGGCGCAGCGGTATCTCGATGCTGGTGATTCCCGGCGATACGCCTGGCATAACGCGCAGCCCTCTGAACAAAATGGGCTGGCATTGTTCTGACACGGCGCATCTGCGCTTTGATGGCGTTCGGGTGCCTGCGCGGTTTTTGGTCGGTGAGGAGGGCGGGGGATTCAAGATCATCATGACCAACTTCAACGCTGAGCGCATGTCGATGGCATTCATGGCTTTGGGCTTTGCCGAATGTTGTTACGACGAAGCGCTTAGCTGGGCGCAACAGCGAAAAACATTTGGCAGTGCGCTGGTGGAGCACCAAGTGGTGCGCCATAAATTGATGGATATGAAAATGCGCATCGAGTCCACCCGCGCGTGGGCCGATGCGGTTGCCCAGCGCAGTGATGCGGGCGACGAGGGTGCCGAGTGGGTAGCACAGGTCTGTTTGCTCAAAAACCATGCGACCCAGACCATGCAGTTTTGTGCCGACCAAGGGGTTCAAATTTTGGGTGGCATGGGCTTTATGCGCGGCACAGCGACTGAACGCATTTACCGTGAAGTCAAGGTCATGATGATTGGCGGCGGAGCGGAAGAAATTATGAAAGAGTTGGCCTCGCGTCAGTTGGGGCTGTAACAATCCTGCTATGCCAAAAAAATCAGAAAAAAGTGGATCCGCTAAGGATGAAGTTCCTTCCGACGTGACCTTCGAAGCGGAGTTTGTCAACGGGCTTACCGCCATCTTTGAAGACAAGATCGTTTTTAACCGCGTCTTGGGTCTCAAAATCACATCGTTACAGCCCCACGAGGTGCGAGCCCGTATCGATATGAAACCCGACTTGGTGGGCCACTACAGTTTCAACCGGATCCATGGTGGCGTGATTAGCGCAGGACTTGACGCTATGGGCGGCCTGGCCTGCATGGCCGCCATAGGCGCTCGCCATATGGATGAGACGCCCGTTCAACGCTTGCTACGTTTTGGGAAACTTGGGACCATTGATTTGCGCATCGATTACCTGCGCCCCGGAATAAGCGAGTATTTTGAACTGCGTGCGCAGGTGCTTCGTTTGGGTTCGCGCGTAGCCTCTACGCGCATGGAGTTTTTGGCTGCAGACGGCAAGCTACTTTCTACCGGGTCAGGCGCGTATATCGTGTCTTGATCTGCATAAGCCCATAAAAAAAAGGCCCTGCGCATAACGCGTGGGCCTTTTTGATATGAAAAAAGTAGGCTTTACAGCGGTACTTTTTTCAGCATCTCAATACCGACTTTTCCCGCTGCGATTTCACGCAAGGCAGTGACGCAAGGCTTGTTTTTGCTTTCAATTTTTGGCGTGTGGCCTTGGTTGAGCATGCGGGCGCGGTAGGTGGCAGCAAGAACCAATTGAAAGCGGTTAGGGATCTGCTCGAGGCAGTCTTCGACGGTAATGCGTGCCATAAATTCTCCGAAAAACTAGGGGATATTGAGCGCTTGGAACGTTGCGGCCCTTGCGCGGCGCTGCGCTGCAAACTTAAGCCGTTGGGAGTGAACGATTGCTTTCAAATCAAAAAGCGCCCGGTCAAACAACTCATTGATTATAACGAAGTCAAACTTTTGGGCTTGGGCGACCTCAATCGCGGCATTTTTCATGCGCAATTCGATAGTTTCAGTGGCATCTTCGCCTCGGCGCTCCAAGCGAGAGCGCAATTCTTCCCAGCTCGGTGGCAGTACAAAAATACAGACAGCGTTAGAAAACGTTTGTTTGATTTGAATCGCACCTTGGAAGTCAATTTCTAAAATGACATCAGCGCCTTGCTCCATGCGCTCTTGAATGGCTTTTTTTGAGGTGCCGTAGCGTTGGTTGTGTACGTGGGCCCACTCGACAAAGGCATCGGCCGCGATCATCGCGTCAAATTCTTGCTCAGACACAAAAAAGTACTCGCGTCCATGTTTTTCTTGCCCTCGGGGAGCGCGTGTGGTGTGTGAGACAGAGGGTTGAACGTGGGAATCGAGCTCTTGCAAGGCGCGAACCAGGCTGGACTTGCCCGCACCGCTGGGGGCTGCAACAACAAAGAGGTTTCCAGGGTAGTCCATACAGGGTTAACGGTTGGCTAAATGTTGGACTATTCTATGTTCTGGACTTGTTCGCGCATTTGTTCGATCAAGACTTTCATATCTACTGAAATATGGGTGAGTTCCAGGGCCGCTGATTTGGAGCCCATGGTGTTAGCTTCACGGTGCAGTTCTTGGATTAAAAAGTCCATCCGTTTGCCAATCTCGCCGCCTTTTTTGATTAAACGCTCTAACTCATCAAGGTGTGAGTTCAAGCGTGTGAGTTCTTCAGCAACGTCAATGCGAATCGCAAACGCGGTGGCTTCTGTCAGTGCCCGGTCTTGCGCGGCCTCGGGCAGGGAGCTGCCATCGGTTAGCGCCATCGCCTCTTTCCAGCGTTCTAAAAAGC
>SXSX01000001.1 GCA_005793295.1 Burkholderiales bacterium
ACCAAGCACACACTATATCTAGTGTGTGGACAGTACGCAAGCCACTACCGGTAGTGTACAGGCATGAAAAGTGGCTCTTGGGGGTTTGCTTCAAATGTGGTCTAGCGAATGACCATGAATTGGAGCCCGTCTTTTAAGACAAGGCCATGCTGAACACTGACATTTATTTGCGCTAAATGGTATTTTCTTTGGAATACATTGGTATGCAACGGTTTGTCGGTTTTCCGTTACTTTTCTAAAGGTAAAAAATAGGTAAAAAAATCAAATTTGTAACTATTTTATTTTTCCTGAGAGGGCAAGTAGTTCTTCAACGGGTGGTTTAAAGCCCCTCGCAAAGTGCCCCAATCAAAACCGGGCCCTGGATCTATTTTTCTTCCAGCGGCTACATGCTCGTGCCCAGCAATGTATGCAATAGGATAGCGCCTTCCGATATGGGAAGCGAGGTCAGCAAGCGCGAGGTATTGCGCAGCTTCATACGTATCGCCTTCTAGACCTTCAAGTTCAATCCCGATGGAGTCATCATTGCAGTTGTCGCGCCCCCGGTAAGTTGAAACTCCAGCATGCCATGCACGGTCATCGCAGTTCACAAACTGCCAAAGGACACCTTTACGAGTTATAAAAAAATGGGCCGATACTTCGATTCCTCGAATAGATTGAAAGTAGGGGTGGGCATCCCAGTCGAGCTGATTGGTAAAAAGCGCCTGCACGTTAGAACCACCATACGAGCCCGGTGGCAGGCTAATGGAATGCACGACGATTAAATCAATGCATGCTTTGGGCGGTCGTGGGCCGAAATTGGGGGAGGGGCAGGCGTGAGCCAAAGAGAACCACCCTTGGCGCCACATGTCGCAAGCTAAGGGGTCCGAATCAGTGCTCATGCCTTTGCCGGTGTGCAGCGCTACAGTAAATCCCATCCTTGCCTTGGACGGCATCCTGTAAGGCAAGAAGCACGCCGCAGTCTGCGCACGGAACCATGTCAATTGGCAGCTTGCTGCTTCGTTGAGACGCTCTATCGGTGGATTTATTACCTCTGTGGGTGCGCCATTGCCAAATGATTAACAGCGCCAGAAGAAATAAGAGCAAGTACTTCATGCTAAGCGTCCAAGAACGACCTCGCTGACAAACCGAGACCCGACATAAGCTAAAAGTAAAAAAACTGACCCGGCATATAGAAAGGTAAGCGCACGTTTGCCACGCCAGCCCAAATATGTCCGGCCGAAAAGTAATGCAGCAAACGTGAACCAAGATAAAACAGAAAACACTGTTTTATGGTCCCAGCGCCACGCTTTAGACGGGCCGTATAAAACGTCTCCAAACAGGTAGCCCCCCAAAAGGGTGGCGCTTAACAAAATAAAACCAGCGGCTGCAAATCGGTAGGTGAGTCGCTCAAGGGTTAGTAAGGGCAGGCCACTGTGGGTGTCGGCAGCCAAACGCATTCGTACCTCTGCACGTCTCATAAACCAAGCGTGAACGACGGCTACTCCAAAAAGTCCGTAGGAGGCGATGCCCATGGCTAAGTGCCAAGGCAGCCACACGGAAGCGTTGCTGGCCATGGCCCCACCAGGAAATAGCAGCGCTAGTAAAACTGCAGCGGTAGCCAAGGCGCTTAAGGCCCAGCGGGTTGGGAGTTGGGGGTAAACATAACTCTCGACTGCGTAGATCGCGGCGATTAACCAAGCCGTGACAGAAATGGCAGGGGCAAAACCGAAGCGAAGCGGTTCGGTTGACAACCCAATGGAAAGTGCACCTGCGTGGGCCAACCAGGCAATTCCCACACACCAGCGTGCGGTGGTGCTACCGATGTGCGATGCGCGCAGCGCGGGCCACGCATAGGCCAGAGCGGCTAAAACCGTAAAACCCAGGCTCACGGGGGATGCACTTGGTAAAATCATGGCAACAGTTTAGCCTTTTGCAACTGCCCGCGTTTGCGGGTCTTCATTCAAAGCCCACGACCTTGGGCTTTGCACCACTGGATATTTATGGCCTCCGCCCTCACTGAAAAACTATCCCGCCTTGTTAAAGAATTGCGCGGGCAAGCCCGCATCACGGAAGACAATGTGGCAGACATGTTGCGCGAAGTCCGAATGGCGCTACTAGAGGCCGACGTGGCCTTGCCTGTAGTCCGTGATTTTATTGCCCGGGTCAAAGAAAAAGCGCTAGGCCAAGAAGTATTAGGCTCCTTGCAGCCAGGCCAATTGATGGTGAGCATCGTCAATCAAGAGCTTGCCGCCACGATGGGCGAAGGGGTGAGTGACATCAATTTGGCGGCTCAACCCCCTGCGGTCATCTTGATGGCGGGTCTACAAGGCGCCGGTAAAACGACCACAACTGCCAAGTTGGCCAAGCACCTGATTGAAAAGCGCAAGAAAAAAGTACTCACCGTGTCCGCCGACGTCTATCGGCCAGCCGCCATCGAACAATTGAAGACTGTGACTGGCCAAGCAGGAGCGCAATGGTTTGAAAGCACGCCAGACCAAAAGCCCGTCGACCTTGGTTTGGCCGCGTTGGACTATGCGAAGAAACATTTTTTTGATGTGCTTCTCGTTGATACAGCGGGCCGCTTGGCGATTGACGATGTGTTGATGGCAGAAATCAAAGACCTGCATGCCACGCTTAAACCTGTTGAGACGCTGTTTGTAGTGGATGCGATGCAAGGTCAAGATGCCATCAATACCGCCAAAGCCTTTAAAGATGCCTTGCCATTAACGGGCATTATTCTTACTAAAACCGATGGCGATTCACGCGGTGGCGCGGCTTTGTCGGTGCGCCAGATCACCGGCGCACCGATTAAATTTGCCGGTACCAGTGAAAAGTTAGACGGCTTAGAGGTTTTTGATGCCCAGCGTCACGCCGGCCGTATTTTGGGCATGGGCGATATCGTGGCCTTGGTTGAACAGGTCACGGCTGGCGTGAACGTGGAGGCGGCGCAAAAACTTGCCGCCAAGGTGAAAAGCGGTGCCGGTTTTGATCTCAATGATTTTTTAGGTCAGATTCAGCAAATGAAACAAATGGGAGGCTTGTCTAGCCTGATGGATAAATTGCCAGCGGCCATGGCGGCCAAAGCAGGTCAGGTCGACATGGATAAAGCCGAAAAAGACATTCGCCGCAAAGAAGGCATCATCCACAGCATGACGCCCTTAGAGCGACGAAAACCTGATTTGATTAAGGCTACACGCAAACGTCGCATTGCTGCAGGTTCTGGAGTCCAAGTTCAAGAGGTCAACCGCATGCTCAAAGAGTTTGAACAAATGCAGGGCATGATGAAAAAAATGAGTGGCGGTGGAATGATGAAAATGATGAAGCGAATGGGGGGGATGAAGGGCATGCCTAAGATGCCGTTTTAAATCCCGTTCGTTAGCACTTCACCCCGCAAAGAGTAAGTCCGCGTCTCTGTAATTTTCACATCCACAAGTTGGCCAACTAAGCGACTGTGGCCAGCAAAATTGACGACCCGATTGCATTCGGTACGTCCCATCCATTCTCTTGCGTCCCGTTTGGAGGGGCCTTCCACCAAAATACGTTGGATTGTTCCTAATCGACTGTCACTGATACGCGTAATGCTCTCGTTAATTACGCCTTGCAATTGTTGCAAGCGGCGAAGTTTCACGTCGTGGGGTGTGCTATCGGTCAAATTGGCGGCCGGGGTGCCAGGGCGTGGGCTGAAAATAAAGCTAAAGGAATTGTCAAAGCCGACATCGTCAATGAGCCGCATCATTTTGTCGAAGTCTTCCTGCGTCTCGCCTGGAAATCCAACAATGAAGTCGCTGCTCATGGACATGTCGGGGCGGATGGCGCGGAGTTTTCGCACCGTACTTTTGTATTCCATAGCGGTGTAGCCGCGCTTCATCGCCATCAAAATACGGTCAGATCCGTGTTGCACGGGTAAATGCAAGTGGCTGACTAATTTGGGGAGTTTTTCATAAGCCGCGATCAGCGCAGGCGTGAACTCATTGGGGTGGCTGGTGGTATAGCGCAAGCGTTCTATGCCCGGGATATCCGACACGTATTCCAATAGTGTGGCAAAGTCGGCCATGTCGCTGCCGCGCCCTTCAGCTTCACCCACCATTTTGACGCGGTAAGCATTGACGTTTTGCCCTAAAAGCGTTACCTCTTTCACGCCTTGATCAGCCAGTCCGGCCACTTCAACTAAGACGTCTTCAAAAGGACGGCTCACCTC
>SXSX01000068.1 GCA_005793295.1 Burkholderiales bacterium
ACCTGGGCATGATCACCGCCACGGATTTGGTGTTAATGATTTCCAACAGCGGCGAATCGCAAGAAATAAGTGTAATTTTGCCGCTGCTCAAACGCCTTGGTGCCCCGTTGGTGGCGATGACCGCCAATGGCGATTCAAGCATGGCGCAACACGCCGCCGTTTGGCTCAACACTGCTGTCGATATCGAAGCCTGTCCGTTGAACCTCGCGCCCACCGCAAGCACCACCGCTCAATTGGCCATGGGCGACGCCCTGGCGGTCGCTTTGCTCGACGCCCGCGGCTTCAAAGCCGAAGACTTTGCACGCTCCCACCCTGGCGGCGCTTTGGGACGCAAACTGCTGACGCATGTGAGTGATGTGATGCGAACCGGTGACGCGGTTCCAAACGTCGCACCTTCGGCGTCATTTACCGCTTTGATGCGCGAGATGAGCGCCAAAGGTTTAGGCGCGACTGCTGTGGTGGATCAGGACCAGCACGTAGTGGGTATTTTTACCGATGGCGATTTACGCCGCTGGGTTGAGCAAGGCGTTGACCTGCGCAGTAAAACCGCCCAAGAGGTGATGCACCCCCAACCCGCAACGCTTTTGCCGACTGCGTTGGCCGTTGATGCGGCTGAGCTCATGGAAAGCCTGCGTATCACCAGCGTGTTGGTGGTTGATGCGCAAGGCCGTTTGTGTGGCGCTCTCAACAGCAACGATCTCATGCGGGCTAAGGTCATCTAATGCAATCCACGCTCAACTTTCCCCCTGAGTTACTGCTCCGAGCGCAGAACGTCAAAGTTCTTTTTTTAGATGTGGATGGCGTTTTGACTGACGGCGGCTTGTTGTACTCTGACACCGGCGAAATGCTCAAACGTTTCAATACCTTGGACGGCCACGGCCTCAAGATGCTGCAAAAAGCCGGCATCACGCCCGCCGTCATTACAGGGCGCGACTCTCAACCGCTGCGTGCGCGCTTGGCGGCTCTCGGAATTACCCACGCCTATTACGGGATTGAAGATAAGCGGCCTGCGGCGGAACAAACACTGAAAGCCCTAGGATTGAACTGGGACCAAGCTGCGGCCATGGGTGACGACTGGCCTGATCTGCCGATGATGCGACCCTGCGCTTTCGTTGCAGCCCCAGCCAATGCGCATACTGAAGTCTTAGCTTGTAGCCACTTCGTCAGTCGCCTACAGGGTGGTCACGGCGCTGTGCGTGAAGTGTGTGATCTGTTGATAGTAGCCAGCGGGCGTTACGCTGACTTGCTCGGAGCGTACCTCGAGTGACAAACCGGTGGTTTGGATTTTGGGACTGGCTGCTGCTGTACCTTCCAGCCATGCTCATGGCCGTCCTTGCCTTGGGTTCTTACTGGTTGGTGCGCACCACGCCGCCCTCTGAATCGGCGCCTGTTCCCACGCTGCTTAGCCACACGCCTGATTACATGATGGATGGGTTTTCTGTACAGTCGTTTGACACCGCGGGGCGGCTGCGCTCAATTGTCAAGGGCACACAAGCGCGGCATTACCCAGATACCCAGTGGACTGAGATTGATGCAATCCGCATCCGCTCTTTTGATACCAAAGGCCGCGTTACCAATGCCTCGGCTTTGCGCGGGCTCAGTAACGAAGACGGCTCAGAGGTGCAGTTATTAGGCAACGCTTTGGTCGTGCGCGATGCTGACCTGACTACCCAACCCAACCCCACTCCGCGCATCCAATACAAAGGGGAGTTTCTTCACGCCTTTACTAACACTGAAATGGTGACGTCGCACTTACCGGTTGAAATTGAGCGGGGCAGCGACCGCTTTTCAGGTAACACGATGAACTTTGACAATGTCGCTCAAACTTTGAAGCTTGAAGGCCGCGTACGCGGCACCATCGTCCCCAAAAAACAAAAGCTCGAATGAATTCTGAACCACCGCTTGTCTTTATCACTGGCGCATCCAGCGGCATCGGTCAAGCACTGGCTTTGCGGTATTACCAAGCCGGATACCGGCTTGCATTGGTAGCGCGGCGTGCTGAATTGATGGCGCAATGGGCCAATGACTCACAGCTCGACACTTCCAGATATTCCATCTACTGCGCTGATGTGTCTTCTATTGACAGCATCGTAAGTGCAGGCAAGCAGTGCCTAGCACTTCAAGGATTACCTGCGGTTGTGATCGCCAACGCGGGCATCAGCGTCGGAATTGACACCGCGCACCGCGCCGACCTCGACGCCATGGCCCAGCTTTTTGCAACCAACAACATCGGGCTCGCAGCAAGCTTTCACCCGTTTATTGCGCCCATGCGCCTGCGCGGTTCAGGGGTTTTGGTGGGTATTGCCAGTGTGGCCGGAATTCGTGGCTTGCCCGGCCACGGCGCTTACTGCGCGAGCAAAGCTGCTGTCATCAGCTACTGCGAATCTTTACGCGGCGAGTTACGCGGCTCAGGTGTTCGGGTTTTGACTTTATCGCCAGGCTACATTGACACCCCCTTAACGCGCAAAAACAAATACCCGATGCCTTTTCTTATGCCCGCCGCTACGTTTGCAGACAAGGCTTTTCACGCGATAGGTTCAAAGTCGTCTTACCTTGTCATTCCTTGGCAAATGGGCTGGATTGCGAAACTCTTGCGCCTTTTACCGAATCGTCTGTTTGACCGCGTGCTCGCGGGTCAACCTAGAAAACACCGCACACCGCAATAGCCAAGCGGTTTAATCAGAAATCAAAAACAAAAAAGGGTCCCGAAGGACCCTTTTCTTATGGGCACAAGGCCCAATCTGCAATGACTCGTGAGAGCTTAGTAACCGCCGCCGCCGCTACGGCCACCGCCGTAACCGCCACCGCCGCCACCACTGCGTCCGCCGCCAGCGCCGCCGCCGTAACCACCGCCGCCGCCACCGCTACGGCCAGCACCGCCGCCGTAACCGCCGCCGCCAGCTCCACCACCGAAACCGCCGCCACCAGTGCGGGGGGGACGTGGCTCCATTGGACGGGCTTCGTTCACTACCAAGCCACGACCACCAAATTGTTGGCCGTTCATGCCATTGATAGCTGCTTGTGCTTCTGCGTCGCTGCCCATTTCCACAAAGCCGAAGCCTTTGGAGCGGCCTGTGTCACGTTCCATCATGACCTTAGCGCTAGAAACGGAACCGTGTGCTGCAAATGCTTCTTGCAGATCTTCGTCACGGAATGAATAGGGCAAGTTGCCCACATAAAGTTTGTTGCCCATGAAAGGACTCCTCAAAATAACTCAAAACGCGATGGAGTCCAAAACCGCAATCAACAAACCATTAAAGACTTAGAGCAGACGCGAAACTGACCAAACACCGCAAACCTGCTTTACCTAAATTTAGGCAAAGCTGAATCATTATGCGCTACTTTCGCTAACCACAAGCAATTTATTTCGTCAAGCCCCGCGAATTTCAATCAAAACCGTTTGTTTTATGCTAATCGTGCCGCACGCAGGGCGCGCAAAAGGCTTACCAATTGGACTCGCGCTCAGGCGAGGCGCTGATTTTGTGGGTACTTAAATCTGCGCCATCAAACTCTTCTTCTTGGCTCATGCGCAAGCCCATGGTTGCCTTAAGTAAGCCATACACCGCAAAGCCGCTGACCAAAGCCCAGGCCACACCCAAAGCGGTTCCGATGATTTGCGCCCAAAGAGAAACGCCGCCCAAACCGCCCAAAGCCTGTGATCCAAAAATTCCCGCTGCAATGCCGCCCCAGGTTCCGCACAAGCCGTGCAAAGGCCACACGCCCAACACGTCATCAATCTTCCACTTGTTTTGTGTGAGCGTGAACATCACCACAAAGATCGCGCCTGCAATGCCGCCCACCACCAAAGCGCCCATCGGGTGCATCAAGTCCGAACCCGCACACACCGCCACCAAACCCGCCAAGGGGCCATTGTGTAAAAAGCCGGGGTCGTTTTTACCCAACACTAAGGCGACCAAAGTTCCGCCAACCATTGCCATGAGGGAGTTCACCGCCACCAAGCCTGAAATTTTGTCCAAGGTTTGTGCGCTCATCACATTAAAACCAAACCAGCCCACGGTCAATATCCAAGCGCCCAGCGCCAAAAAGGGAATGCTTGACGGCGGGTGGGCCGACACCGCTCCGTCTTTTCGGTAACGGTTACTGCGCGCTCCGAGCAAAATTACGGCGCCCAAAGCAATCCAGCCACCGACGGCGTGCACCACGACGCTACCTGCAAAATCATGAAACTCTGCGCCGGTGCTAGCCTTCAACCACGCTTGCACCCCGAAGTGTTGGTTCCACGCGATGCCCTCAAAAAAGGGATAAATCACACCCACAACCGCGGCAGTTGCAATCAACTGCGGCCAAAATTTCGCTCGCTCAGCAATACCGCCTGAAATGATGGCGGGAATCGCCGCTGCAAAAGTCAATAAGAAAAAGAACTTCACCAAGGCGTAACCGCTTTGCGCAGCTAGCTGCTCGGCGCCAACAAAGAAGTGTGTGCCGTACGCCACGCTGTAGCCGATCACAAAGTACACCACCGTTGAAACCGAAAAGTCAGCCAAAATCTTCACCAAGGCATTAACCTGGTTCTTACGGCGCACCGTTCCCAACTCTAAAAACGCAAACCCCGCGTGCATCGCAAGCACCATGACGGCGCCCAATAAGATAAACAAGGCGTTTGCGCCCTGATTCAGTGCTTCCATGAAAATTTCCTCAGTGAATTGCTTTATTTTGGTGCGAATTTAGGACTTCGCCTATTTATGCACCGAAACCTAGCAATTCTCGCGCCAAAACGGAATGTGAGCGTTACGCAGCAATAGCGTTTTCAACCTTCATAAAAATCGGTCGACCATCGGGCGTACTCAAAGGTACGATTCGGTCTTCTGCCCCGCCAATCCCCGGAACCACGGCGCACAGCGTCGGACTGCTGCGCAACTCTGCGCCTAGGTTGACTTCAAGGTCTGCAATCACGAGGCGAACCTCGCTGAGAATTTTGGTGACTTTCATGGGCTTTCCTTTTGTGATGTGCCGTAGGCGTAAAGTGGGTGCGCACGGCTTGCGGTACTGTTGATTTGTACAGTATTATAGATTCCATGAAAACCCCGTTGATTTCCACAAATTCTGCGCCCCCACTGGTTCCCATCCTCTCTAGCCCGCTGTGGCTAGACGTCTGCAGTTGGCTGATGCCCGCAGGATTTCCCTCGCCCGCAGCCGACCATACCCAAGAGCGGATTGATCTGAACAAGCAACTCATCCGCAACAAAGACGCGACCTATATCTTTCGCGTGAAAGGCGATTCGATGGTCGGCGTTGGGATTTACGAAGGCGACGCGCTTTTGGTAGACCGCAGCATGGACCCCAAGCACAACCACATTGTGGTGGCGCAGCTCAACAACGAATTCACCGTCAAGCGCCTGTACCGCCGTGGGGGCGTGGTCAAACTGGTGGCAGAAAACCCGATTTATCCGGCCCGACTGATTAAAGAGGAAGATGATTTTTTGGTGTGGGGCGTGGTGACCAACAATATTCACAAGTTGTGCTGATTCGGTTTGACCATGCCTGACCACCAAATTGATCCCCAAAGCCTGGAGGCGCTGCCACGCACGCCGGGGGTATACATCTTCCAAGGCGAAGGCACGCTGCCTCTTTACATTGGCAAAAGCATTGACATTCGCAGCCGGGTCCTAAGCCACCTTCGCACGCCCGAGGAGGCGCGTATGTTGGCCCAAACACGGCGGATTGACTTTGTAGAAACCGCTGGCGAAATTGGCGCTTTATTGCTTGAGTCTCAGATGATCAAAGCGCAAAGTCCCTTGTTTAACCAACGCTTGCGTCGCGTGCGTACCCTGTGCTCTATCCGTTTACACCACACCAACCAAGGCGCAGTACCAGAGATCGTTGATAGCAAGCGTGTGAACTTGGGAC
>SXSX01000069.1 GCA_005793295.1 Burkholderiales bacterium
AACCGACTTTATGTACCACATGGCTAAAGCCCAATCTAAGCCAGTTGCGGATATCGAAATGGCTTCTGAAGTGCCCGGTAAAAAAGAACCCATTTTGCAGCCGCAAGCCGATGAGCGCGATTACCTGCGTAGCCGTGAAATCATGAGCATGATTCGTGAAGAACTCGCAACCTTGCGCCGTGAGTTCAGCCTGAACCAAAAAACCTCGGGCTGGGAAAGCAGTTTGAATCTCACACCGGAGGTCGAGGCCTTGTTGGCCTCGTTTACCCACTCGGGTATGCCCAACGGTTTGCGCACTTTGCTGCTTGACACCGTCAAAGACATGAAAACCTCCCAAGAGGCATTGGCCGCAGTGAGAAGCCAGTTGGAGCAGGCCATGCGACGCCCCAGCGTGGCTTTCCCGCAAAACGGCGTGCATCTGATTGCCGGTCCCACCGGCGCAGGTAAAACCATGATGGCATTACGCTTGGCTAGCTACGCGGCTGACCAAATTGGTAATGAGAAAGTAGCCATCATTTGTTACAACGATGACCGCTTAGGCGCTTGGGAGCAGACTGAAGTCTTGGCTCGCCAAGCTGGAGTGGACTGTTTCCGCGCGGAAAACAGCGCCGCACTGGGATCGGTTCTTAACAAATTGGCCGATCGCGGTTTAATTTTGATTGACACGGCGGGCGCCCAGGTGCCTGAGCGGGTCGCTGAAATTCAATCGATTTGCCCGGCTTGCGTGGTTCACGCTTTGGTCGCGGCCGATTCATCGTCGGCGACTTTGCGTCGTACTTTGTGTACTTCTGGAATCCGCTGGAACAGCCTGATGGTAAGTAAGCTCGACGAGTCCGTCTTGCCTTGGCCGCTGGTTGAGTTTCTCTGCGATAATTTTTTATCTTTGTCGGCTGCAAGCGACGGAACCGACATGGCTTCACTGCGACGCGAATTGGGCGTGGGAGAGCTGGTAAATATGGCTTTGGCCCAAATATCACGCAATCCAGAGTCAGTGGCAAAATCCCAGTGGGTCGACACGCAGCCGGCCGCGATGCCCCATTTCGCAACCGCATTCCTTGGTGGAGCGCGTGGGCCTTTCAACTGAGCATTTTTGTAAGTCAATAATGAAAAAGTCCAACCGTACAGAGGTCATCGGAGTCGCCAGCGGAAAAGGCGGCGTAGGAAAGACCACTGTGGCTGTCAATTTGGCGATTGCTTTGCGCAGTCTGGGTCACCGCGTCATGCTTTTTGATGCGGACTTGGGCTTGGCCAATTCCCAAATTGCGATGGGTTGCACCTGCCCGTTTAATTTAAGCCACTTTATGAGTGGTCAAAAAACCCTTCAAGAAATCACCGTCACCTCACGCCAAGGCGTGATCTTGGTTCCCGGTGCCTCGGGTGTGAAAGAAATGGCCTCGCTCAGCCGGGTTCAAACCTCGCACATCATTCAGGCCTTTAGCACACTCGAAGACGAAATTGATTACCTGATTGTCGATATGGCAGCGGGTATTTCCCCTTCTGTTTTGGCGTTTATGGCCGCCTGCCAGCGCCGTTACATCGTCGTGCGCGACGACCCGTCGTCGATCGCGGACGCCTACGGCACCATCAAAGTCTTGATCCAAGAATCCGACCTCAACGAAATCAACATCGTTCCCAATGCGGTTCAGAGCCAAGCCGACGGTCAAAACCTCTACAACCGCATTAACCAAGTTTGCGCCAAGTTCCTTAACCACACCACTGGCTACCTCGGCTCGATCGAGTACGACGAAATGGTGCAAGCTGCGCATAAAAAATACGAACCCGTGATGGAATTTGCCCCTCGCAGCGTTAGTGCCCGTGACTTTAAGCGCTTAGCCAAAGCCACGACCCAAATTCCACCCATCACCAATCTCGCTGGGGGCCTGCAATTTTTTGTGGAGCGGCTGGTACGCGCTCCTGACGCTGAGTAAGCACACCCATGGCTTCAACCCGCTTATACGAAGAGGTTCATAACGACAGCGAAGCGCTGGTTATGGCCCATCTTGGCATGGTCAAGCGGGTGGCCTTGCATCTCAAAGTTCGAATTCCGCCCTTTATGGAGCTCGACGAACTCATCCAAGTGGGCATGATCGGGCTCTTGGAAGCCGCCCGTGCGTTCAAGCCGGCCAAGGGCATTGAGTTTGAAAGTTTTGCCTTAAGCCGCGTGCGTGGTGCGATTTTGGACGAAGTACGCCAACTGTCTTACTTGCCCCGTTCTGCGGTTGCCTTTAACAAATCCGAAAACATGGCGACTAACGCTTTGGCCAGTGAGCTCGGGCGAGCGCCAACCCAGTCTGAACTAGCCGACCATATGGGCGATGACCTTGAAGAGTTTCAAAAGAAGCGCGGTAACGCCAAGCGTTTTGAGACCTTCTCTATGGAAATCATGACCGATGAAGTCTTGGGCATTGCCGACGACCGCTCGCGCCAGCCCGATGCGATTGTGGAACACCAAGACTTTATGCGGGCCGTCACGGAAGCGATTGCCGAATTGCCTGAGCGCGATCAGCTGTTGATGTCGCTGTATTACGTTGAAGAGCTCAATTTGAAAGAAATTGGAGAAACCTTAGGGGTCTCCGAGTCCCGAATCAGCCAACTTTTAACCGCCATTGTCAAAAAGCTGCGCTTGAGCTTGCAAATTGAAGACAAAACGGCCAAAACAAACGCCCCTCGCCATGCAAAATTTTGACAAGCCCAAAGTGCTCAAGTTTTTAGAAAATGCGCCGATATCTACTGTGTACACCAACCCAGTAGGAGATACCGACATGCGAGTGCAGTTCAAAGCAATGGAGTCATACGGCTCAGACAACTTGGCTTCCCAGGCGTCAGTGGCAAACAACGTGGCCCTGATTCAAATGCTTTTTGACGGCTTGATTGATGCAGTCGTCGCCGCCCAAGGCCATATGGCGCATAACGCGATCCAAGAAAAAGGCAAGTGCATTGCCCGCGCCAGCCGCATTGTGATTGGTTTGCAAGGGGTCTTGGACTTCAACAAAGGCGGCGATCTGGCCCGCAATTTGAATGATTTGTATACCTATGTCACGCGCCGTTTGATTCATGCGAACGCGCACAACGATATTGAAGCTTTGAAAGAAGTGCACGGTTTGATGACCGAGATTCGCACAGCCTGGCAAGAAGTGCCGGCCCTGTTGCCAACTCGCGCCATCGAGCAAGTGCATTAACCGCCCAAAACGGGTCGCAGCCGTGGGGCTGTGGGCTGTGAATGGGGAAGGTTTTTATGCGGGCCACTTTCGAGTGGCCTTTACAGGTTGGTATATTCCTTGGGAATCATCAACCGTCCTTTAGGGAACTACTATGTTTGGCATCGTTGGAATCATCTTCTTGAATGTCTGCGTCTTCGGCAGCTTTATTGTCGGCGGCGGAAGTTTGGCCCCTTTTATTCACGCCGCTCCCATTGAAGGTTGGTGTATCTTGGGTTCAGCCATCGGCGGCATGTTGATCGGTAACAGCCCAGACGTTGTTAAAGCCGTATTCGCCGGAATTGGTCGCACCTTCAAGGGCGCCAAGTACCACAAGGACGACTACCTCAATACCATTTTCTGCGTTTCTAAAGTCATGAAGGTTCTCAAAAGTGAGGGCGCTGTGGCCTTGGAAGCCCACATCGAAACCCCAGAATCAAGCGCAATTTTTAGCGAATATCCCAAAATTTTGGCGGACCACGCTTTGTTGCACCTCATCACCGACACTGTGCGTTTGATGGTGGTGTCGCAGGGAACCTTAAGCCCCATGGCGGTCGAAGAGGTCATGGACAGTTCGATCAAATCACACCACCACGACGAGCTTAAAGCCTCGGATGCGATTGCCACATTGGCTGGCGCATTGCCTGCGCTGGGTATCGTTTCCTGCGTTATGGGCGTGGTGAAAACCATGGAACAGATTGACCAACCCCCTGCAATTTTGGGCGGCTTGGTGGGCGCGGCGCTGGTGGGAACGTTCATTGGCGTTTTCTTGGCGTACGGATTTTTTGAGCCCTTTGCCAAACGCTTGGCGCAAATCATTGAAGACGAAGCTTGTATGTACGGCGTCGTCAAACAAATCATTATTGGAACCATGCACGGCCACCCCATGCCTTTGATTTTGGAAGCCGCTCGCGTGTGTATCAGCCACCATAACCAGCCCAGCTTTGCCGAAGTCTTTGATGGATTGCGAGGCAAATAAGCATGGCGACAGCTGAAGCGGGACCCGCTGAGCCGGACGACTTGCCGACACCGCCTGCCGAAGCAGTCGCACCGGCCGGTTCTCCCGAAGAGGGCGCTGAAAGCGCCGCTCCTGAAGCCGAGGCACTCGCGCCAATTATTGTTAAGAAGATTGCTGCCGGTCACGGCGGAGCCCACGGCGGCGCTTGGAAAATTGCGCTCGCTGACATGATGACGGCGATGATGGCCTTCTTCTTGTTGATGTGGATTTTGGGTGCCACCAATGACTCGCAGCGTAAAAGTGTGGCCGATTACTTCAAGCCCACCTCCCAAAGTCAAATCACCATGGGCGCGCTCGCTGGCTCCAATGGTATTTTGGGTGGTCGCTCCATCATTGACCCTGACGGTTTTCCCTATACCGCGAAACAAACTGCAGCCTTGGAGCGTTTAACGCCCCGCTCTGAAGGTGGTCCGACCGAAAACGACCCCTCACCCAACAGCGAAAACGCCCGCGACAACGACGCCAAAACCCAAAAACAATCCCCCGGCCAAGGCCAAGGATCATCTGACGGAGAAGGTTCAGGCGCCGGAGCGGGAACGGCAGCGGCTGACAACGCCAACTTCGAGAAGCTAGAAAAAGAAGTGAAAGCCCAGCTCGCGGACAATCCCAACTTCGATCAAATTAAAGACAAAGTTCAGTTTGTGCGTGACAAAGAAGGACTGCGCATTGAAGTCATCGATAAAGCCGATTTCTCGATGTTCCCCTCCGGAACCACTAAGCTGCAGCCCCAGGCTAAAGCGTTGTTAGCAGAGATCGCAAAAACATTGGCTGCGATGCCCAACAAGGTGAGCGTACGCGGCCATACCGACAGCGTTCCTTTTGCCCGCGACGGACGCAACAACTGGTCGCTCTCCGCCGAACGGGCAGAAACCACGCGCTCTGTGCTTCAAAAAAGTGGCATCAAAGAAGCGCGATTTACCCAAATTGAAGGCGTAGCCGACAGCGCG
>SXSX01000070.1 GCA_005793295.1 Burkholderiales bacterium
GAAACCGCTAAAGTGATGACATCCGATGGCTACTTTAAGTCCGGCGATATCGGGACCGTCGACGCGCAGGGTTACTTCAAAATTGTGGACCGTAAAAAGGACATGATTTTGGTCAGTGGCTTCAATGTGTACCCCACAGAAATTGAAGACGTTGTAGCCCAGTTGGCAGGCGTCATGGAGTGCGCCTGCATCGGCATGGCCGATGACAAAACCGGCGAAGCGGTCAAGCTCGTGATCGTCAAAAAAGACCCCGACTTAAGCGAAGCCACGGTTCGTGCCCATTGCAAAGAAAACCTCACCGGCTACAAACAGCCCAAAGTCATTGAGTTTCGCGCTGACTTACCCAAAACCCCTGTGGGGAAAATTTTGCGACGCGAGTTGCGAGACCAAAAGTAACAACTCTGCGCTTGGAGAGTTACTTTAGCCAACCTCGGCGACGGAAGTACCACATAGGCACGACCGCACTCGCGGCCATTAAGGCCAAAGCGTAAGGGTAGCCCCAGGTCTGTGATAGCTCGGGCATGTACTGAAAGTTCATTCCGTACAGGCTGGCTATCAAAGTAGGCGGCAGCAAAGCGACGCTGGCGACAGAGAAGATTTTGATAATTTTGTTCTGGTTGATGTTGATGAAACCCACCGTCGCATCCATCAAAAAGTTAATTTTGTCGAACAAAAATGCAGTGTGTGAGTCCAACGACTCAATGTCCCGCAAAATCTGACGGGCTTCTTCGAACTGTTCGCTGTTGAGCATTTTTGAGCGCATCATGAAGCTCACTGCGCGGCGCGTGTCCATCACGTTGCGGCGAATGCGGCCGTTCAAGTCCTCTTGGTGTGCGATTGCGCCAAGGACTTCACCGGCCAAGGCATCGCTGACATCACCCGACAAGACTTTTTTCCCGGCTTTTTCTAGCTCGTCATAAATACCCTCGAGCGTATCGGCTGAGTATTCTGCGTCAGCATCAAAGAGCTTGAGCAAAACGTCTTTGTCGTCTTCAATCAAACCGGGAGCGCGCCGTGCTCGCAAACGCAAGAGGCGAAACACAGGAACGGATTCGTCGTGGATTGAAAACAAAATGCCTTTGCTGCGCAAATCGGCGTTGAATTGGTTAAGGATAAACGCGCAACGCACGGTGCGCGGCTCGTCTTCATCGGCAATTAAGAAGTCGCTGCGAATATGCAGTTCGCCATTGTCTTCTTCGTAAAAACGTGCCGACTCCTCAATATCTTCGTCCATCGCGTCTTCAGGGATCGATAGGCCGTAGTACTGTTTGATCCAGCGTTTTTCTTCGACGGTAGGAGATTCCAGATCAACCCAGATGGGTTGAAATTTGGAGAGTTCTTCCAGGGACTCAATCTCTTCTTGGAAGAGGCGGCCGTTGGCCAAGGTGAAAATGTTGAGCATGGGCAATGAATGTAGGTTTGAAACCAAAGCTTCGGGTGGGCGGGGCGATAAAGCAGCTTCCGAACGATGGGTTCTAAGACCTCAACCATCCGAAAGCTACCGACTGGGGTAGTTGTCCAAGAAATGCTCTCCAAAAATGCGAATGCCTGAATTATCTCACCAGCAGCCCCCTTGTTGCGCTGCAATATCGAAAGGCGTTGCAATTCTCAAAAAACTAGCGCATAGTGAAATCGGAAGCAGCAACTGTTTGCCGATTTCCAAAAGTGCGTCAAGCGCCTCGGGCGCTGGCAATACCCACCTTGAAAGTAACTGGAGGCGATTTATGAATTTGACGATCAGCGGCCATCATTTGGAAGTTACCCCTGCACTTCGTTCGTACGTTACTGGCAAGCTTGATCGAATAAAACGACACTTTGACCAGGTTGTAGATGTCAAAGTTTTGCTCTCCGTAGAAAAACAAAAAGAAAAAGAAGGACGACAACGCGCTGAATGCAATATCCATGTCAAAGGCAATGACATGTTTGCCGAAAGCACCCACGAAGACCTCTACGCCGCAGTGGATGACTTGGTCGATAAGCTCGATCGCCAAGTGGTTCGCCACAAAGACCGCATTCAAAATCACCACCACGAGGCACCAAAGCGACTGATGTAGGTCGTAGAACAAGCCTATAGGCGCTAAATCACTGTAAACCGCCCTCATTGGGGCGGTTTTTTTGTGCATAATCCGCTCACTTATGAATCGCCTCGCGTCGCTATTGCCCCCTGAACAAGTCCTGGCCCAGGTGGATGTGACCAGTAAAAAACGTGCTTTTGAAGAAGCCGGCTTGATGTTTGAAAACTTGCACGGCCTCAGTCGCGCCCTCATTACTGATAGTCTTTTCTCTAGAGAGCGATTGGGCTCCACAGGTTTAGGTCATGGCGTTGCGATTCCCCATGGGCGTATCAAAGGTTTAAAGTCCCCCATGGCCGCGGTCTTTCAGCTGTTGGCCCCTATTGGATTTGACGCGCCCGATGATCTACCCGTCACCCTGCTGATTTTTTTATTGGTGCCTGAGGCCGCAACCCAAAAGCATTTGGAAATTTTGTCTGAAATTGCCGAGCTTCTCAGTGATGTGGAGTTACGCCAGCGACTGACCGCGAGCACCGATGCGACAGAACTTCACGGTTTGTTAACCGGCTGGCTGTCTGCCCGCGTGCATTAATTGCATCACCCCACTGAGCGTTTCAAAGGACCCAAAACGTGAAACCTACCGCGGTCAGTGCTGACGTTTTATTTGAAGCCTTTCGCAATTACCTGCATTGGGAGTGGGTTGCTGGGCTAGGTGCCTCCGAGCGGCGGTTCGACGAAGTCGCTGTTCGCGCGGCCCGATCGGGCGCCGATTTGGTGGGTTACCTCAACTATATCCACCCCTACCGCGTTCAAATTTTGGGTGAGCGGGAAATTGCTTACATCACCAACGCGACCCCCGAAGATTGCGCACGGCGTATCTCTCGCATCGTCGACCTGGAGCCGCCAGTAGTCGTTTTGGCCGATGGCCAAGTGGCCCCCCCAGCCATGTTGACCATGTGCGAAAACGCACAAATCCCGATGTTTGCGACCAAAGACTCCTCGGCGTTTGTGATCGATGTTCTTCGCGCTTATTTGTCCAAGCACTTTGCCGATCGTGTCTCGATGCATGGCGTATTTATGGATATTTTGGGTTTGGGCGTTTTGATTACGGGTGAATCGGGGCTGGGAAAAAGCGAGCTGGGCTTGGAATTGATTTCGCGCGGCAATGGTTTGGTGGCCGATGACGCAGTGGATTTGTACCGTATCAACCAAACCACGATTGAAGGACGTTGTCCTGAGCTCTTGCAAAACTTGTTAGAAGTTCGAGGCATTGGCTTGTTAGACATCCGTGCGATTTTTGGCGAAACCGCGGTGCGCCGAAAAATGCGTTTGAAATTGATTGTGCATTTGGTACGCAAAGAAACCTTGGAGCGCGATTACGACCGCATTCCATTTGAGCCGCTGACCCAAGACGTGGCGGGGATTCCTGTTCGTAAAGTCGTGATTCAGGTGGTGGCGGGGCGCAATATCGCGGTGCTGGTGGAAGCTGCTGTGCGCAACACCATTTTGCAGCTGCGTGGCATTGACACTTACCAAGACTTTGTCGAACGACAGCGCAAAGCGATGGAGCTGGGCGGCTGATTGAGGAAGGCTAACGCCTGCGTTTAGGTGTAGCGCTTACTTCTCAAATTTTGGCGCATCTCACTGAGCAAGGGCTGCAAGGTCGCACTGCCAATGCGCAGCGCGACTGCCGTAGCCAAAATATCAATAATCATCAGATGCAGCAAGCGTGAAACCATGGGGCTGTATTTGTCATAGCCTTCGGGGTGATCGGCACTCAAGTGAATATGCCCGGCGCTGGCCAAAGGCGAGCCACTGGCGGTAATCACGATGGTGGTCGCACCGTTCTTGCGGGCGATGTCACAGGCGTCCATCAGATCGCGGGTTCTGCCTGAGTTGCTAACGACCACCACGCAGTCGCCAGCCTTCAAAACGGACGCACTCATGACTTGCATATGCCCGTCACTGTAGGCAGTTGTATTCACACCCAGCCTGAAAAATTTGTGTTGTGCATCTTGGGCCACGATGCCGGAGTTGCCAACACCAAAAAATTGAATCTGCCGCCCCGCTTGGTAAGCTTGTACCAAAGCCACGACGGCTTTTTCAATCGCCAAGGTGCTGGCGTCGTTGCGGTATTTCAAAAATGCCGCAACGGTGTTGTCAATGACCTTGACCATCACATCGCCAATCTTGTCATCTGCGTCAACGCTGCGGTGAATAAACGGAACGCCTTCGTTAACGGTACCAGCCAGTTTCAGCTTGAAGTCGGACAAGCCGTCGTAGCCTACGCTGCGACAAAAGCGGACCACAGTAGGTTTGCTCACATGAGAGCGATCGGCCAACTCACTCACCGGCAATTTTGCAAATGCGCGCGGGTCAGCCAAACACAGTTTGCCTACCCGTTGTTCGGCGGGTGCTAGCGAGGGTAAACAGGCTTTGATACGGTCCAACATGGCGTTTCCTTTAATTCATACGTAAATTACGATTCTTCATCCCAGCAAAAACCATCGCGGGCAATCATCGCGCTTGACGCGCTTGGCCCCCAGGTTCCTGCAGCGTAGGGGCGCGGACCTTGTGCGTCAGCAGCCCAATGTTTGATCAAGGGCTCGACCCAGCGCCAAGCCTCTTCTTGTTCATCGCTGCGCACAAATAAATTGAGCCGTCCATCAATGACATCGAGCAGCAAGCGCTCATACGCACCCACGCGCTCAGAGCCAAAGCGTTTGTCAAAGTCCAAGTCCAACTGAACGGGGGCCAGCGCCTGCGCCGCGCTGGAGCGGTTTTTCCGGTTGTCTTGGCCTTGCGCCAAGAGATGCAACTCCAAGCCATCTTTGGGTTGCAAGTTGATTACCAACTGGTTGCCCATCGCGCTAGAAGCGTTAAAGATCGCGTGCGGAGTGGGTCGAAAATTCACCACAATGCGGGCGTCGCGTCCTGCCAAGCGCTTTCCTGTTCGGATGTAAAACGGCACTCCCGCCCAACGCCAATTGGCAATCTCGGTGCGCAAAGCAACAAAAGTTTCTGTGTGGCTGTGTGGGTTGACTCCGGGTTCGTCGCGGTAGGCCGGAACGGGTGCGCCGCCACTGTTGCCGCTTGCGTATTGGCCGCGCACTACATCGCTGGCCAAGGTGGCTGAGGTCCAGGGCTTGAGCGAGCGCAAGACCTTGAGTTTTTCATCGCGGATCGCATCAGCGTGGGCATTGATGGGTGGCTCCATCCCAATGGCGCACAGCAGTTGCAGCGCATGGTTTTGCAC
>SXSX01000071.1 GCA_005793295.1 Burkholderiales bacterium
AGCTTCTTTTTAATAACACGGGTGTCCATAGTGCGCTCCTTAAAAATTGTTTATGCCAGGCCCACAGCCTCGCGTGAATTGACAGGGAAATAAGCACGGTGCAAGATGCCTGGGTCACTAATGAGCTTGTCAGGCGCTCCGTCGTAAGACACTTCGCCACGTGACATCACATAAGCGTGATCCGCAAGACCCAGCGCCAATTGAGTGAACTGCTCGATCAGTAAAACGCCGATTCCGTCGGCGGCGATTTTGCGAATCACCGGTACCAGACGCGCTACGATCAGCGGTGCCAAGCCAAACGATAGTTCGTCGATTACCAAAAAGCGAGGTTTCATCATCAAAGCTTGAGCAATCGCCACCATCTGCTGCTGTCCTCCGGAAAGATCGCCCGCAGCCATGGTCATTCGCGATTTCAGTTCAGGAAATAGCGCTAACGTGTGCTCAATGGCGGCGCTTAATGCACTGCGTGAGAGATCGCCTCCTGCTACTCGCAAATTGTCTTGAACCGACATTTCCCTTAGCACCTGGTGACCCTCAGGTACCGTAGCAATCCCGCGGCGACGGATCTCGTCTGGGTCTTTGCCTTTGAGGTCCACGCCGTCAAGCCAAATTTCACCAAACTCAGGCTCCACTACACCAGCAATACCCAACACGGTGCTGGTCTTACCCGCGCCATTGGGCCCGAGTAAAACCGTAATACTTCCTGGCGCAACCTTCAACTTAATGGAGTTGACTGCAATCTTGGTGCCCCGCACCATGACCAAGTTGTCAATTGTTAGCACTTGGCTCATGCTGCAATCTCCATGGCTTCAAAATCACCCAAGTAAGCGCGTCGCACTTCGGGCTGTTCCAGCACATCTTTGGTTGGGCCCAGTGCGAGCAGTTTTCCGAAGTCGAGCACCATGGTTTCTTCACAGCAGGCCACGATCAATGCCACATCGTGATCGATTAAAAACACCTGCGCTCCGCAATAGGCAGGAATTCCTCGAATCACCGACTCTAGGTGCTGCGTCTCCGACTCCGACATGCCAGCACCCGGTTCGTCGAGCATCACCAATTCCGGCTTGCCAATCAAGGCCTTAGCGATTTCTGTGAGGTGGCGCTCGCCGGTGGTTAAGTTACTGCCTTTGCGGTGAATGCGCTTGCCTAAGCCAACGTAGTCAATAGCGCGCTGCACATCCTTCTGTGCCTCGACTTGGGTGCTGTAAGGGGCATGATCGGCGATGGCCTGCACGTTTTCCCATAGCGTCAAATCGTCAGCAATTTGATCGGTCTGGAAGGTGCGCCGCAAACCCATGTGCGCACGCTTGTGTGGGGCAATGTCGCTGATGACGACACCATTGACCGCCACACTTCCGCTGACCGGGGTCACAAACCCAGACAACACGTTAAGCAAGGTCGTTTTGCCCGCGCCGTTCGGGCCAATCAAGCCGACGATGGCTTTATCTAGGGTGACGCTCAGACCATCAATTGGTTTGACGCCACCAAACTGCACAGTGAGATTTTCGATACGAATCATGGTGCTTATCGGTAAGAAGCAAAGGGCTTAGGGAAACGCTTGTCGATTCGTTGGCGCAAGGACAGAAGGTGCGGATAAGCCGCTACTTCCAACCCCACTTTGGCGGCCAACGACAACCAAATCAGGGCCAACGCAGTCACGAAAGGCACGTCGAACACTCCGGATGCAACCCAGGCTACAAACAAGCCAATAAAGAGCCAGTTCAGCACCCGCTTGATAAAACGATGGTCCGGCACCCAGCCTTGGCGCTCAAAAACTTGCGCCAAACGAAGCGATAAAGCAGCCTCCATATCTTCGGTTCGGTCTTGCAGACGTTTTCCAAAAAAACCTAGCAAGAGCCAACATACGCCCGGGATCACCAACCGGAACAACAAGGCAATCAGGGAGATAAAAAATGCGCCGGCAAAACCCGCCTGTCCCGAAACCGCAAACAGCAGACCTAGACCAATCGAAATCACGCCCCAGGTGGTGAGACCTTCAAGGATGCGACTCATGCGAACAAACTTATAGAAGTCCGCCAATTGGCCCGCCAGTCCCTTGCGTCCCTGGATCAGAGAGACTAGCAACGCGAATCCGTAAAACGCATTAGCCAGATTTCCATCGACGCCATGATCATTGAGAAGAGCGGGCAAAGCGCGAACCAAAAGGCCGGCAAAAATCACTCCGACCCAGTTGTAAACGCCGCCAACCACGGTGAGCGCATACAACAGAATGGATTGACTAACGGGGAAGCCCGTATTGTCTAATTGGCCATTAAGACCGGCGATCAAGCCGCCACCCAAGCCGGCCAAAAAACCGCCGAATGTAAAGGCCCACGCTTTGTAACGCAACACGCTCACGCCAGCGGCGGTAGCAGCCGCTTCGCTTTTTCGAATCAGTGCCCAGGCACGGCCAGGCATGGTGGCACGTTGCCATTCAATGAGGCCTAAGCCAAATGCCAACCACAGCACTACGTAACGGTAATAGGCGGTGTCGCTGCTGGCAATCCAAGGCCGTTGAATCAGCACGCGTTGTCCGGCCACGACTTTGCCGGTAAATCCGGTGCCACCATCCGGAAAGCCCACCACGTCCACCACCACTTGCACTGCCGCAGCAACCATTAGGGTCAGCAAAGCTAGATACAGACCGCGCATTCGCAGCGCTGGCAGACCCACAAGCAGACCAAAAACTGCAGCCACTAGGGCTCCGGCCAGCAAGGCCAATTCAAACGGAAGTCCGAAGCCGTGGATAAGACGCAAGCAAACCCACCCGCCCACTCCAGCCAGCGCAAACTGCGCTAGCGACACCATGCCCAGCTGCCCAAATAACAATGCCACGGTCCCAGCCACCAGCGCTAAGCACGCCACCGTGGTAAAGGTATTGAGCCAGTAAGCGGAAAACAACCAAGGACCCAGCAATGCTGCCAGTCCCAAAGTCACCACTATCGGCATCACCCGACGCAGGGGCGTACCAGGTGGGATGTCCATTTTTTCTTTATCGCGTGCCATATCGTTGTGTGATAAAAAGTGATCGCTAATCGAGGTGGCTGTTGTCGCGTGACAGCCCAATGCCTTGGCGTTGCTGCCAGAGAATGGCAAGAATTGCGACCAAAAATGCAGCAGCCGAACCGTATCGAGAAATCTCGGGCACCAAAGCCGTTAGCGTCTCAGCTACACCAATCAACAAGCCACCCAAAACCGTAGCTGGTAGCGACATCAGGCGTCCTACCACAGCAGCGGCCATGGCAGGTATCACCAAAAAGGTCAACACAATGGGATTTAGGCGAACCATATTGCCCATGAAGAGGCCAGTAATGCCGGCAAATACGCCAGCGATCACCCAAGCCCAGGTATCTACGCGCTTGACGCGAACACCCAGAAGCGCGCTCAAAACTCGGTTACTTTGTAAGGCGCGCATGCGCAAGCCCAGCGGCGTTTTGGCCAGCAACCACAGCATGGCCAGCGTCAGACTGGCGGCCAAGCCCAAGGCCAGCAGGCGCGTGTAGCTGATCAGGCGCCTGCCATCAAATTCGAGCCCACCGCTGTCGGTGGGCAGCACCAAGCGACGCGGCTCGTCGCCCCAGTACCACTGGGAAATTCCCATGATCAAGAGCGCAAAGCCCAAGGTGGCCATGGCACGCACCACCTTGTCTTGGTGCGTCAACGAAGGCGCGATGAACCGGCCATAAGCCCAGGACAGCAAAGTGGCAGCACCAATGCCCACCACCCAACCCAGCCAATCGGCATATTCCAAGTCGATGATTTGCCAACAGAGCATGGCGGCCAGCCCGCCCAAGGCACCGTAAGAAAAGTTGACGACACCGCTAGCGCGGTACAGCACCACCAAGCCAACGCCAGAGAGAGCATACACCGCGCCGACGCTGACGCCGACTACCAAAAATGGCAAAAACTGGTCCATCGTGCGTCTGTCGATTAGTTCACCAAGCCGCCCTTGGCCTCGATCGCCGTGATATCAGCTAAATCAGAGTCCTTAGATTGGAAGCACTTGGTAAGCGTTTTGAATCCGCTTCCGCTGATCAAGGACATACGGCCCGCATGGTTGGGCTGATGGCGATCGCCAGGTCCAAAATACCATGGTGCACACAGCATGTCCGACTTCACTTTGGTCAAGCCTTTGAATGCAGCGAATGTCGACTTGCGGTCGATCGGTCCTTTGATCGCCAAGAGTGCTTCTGTGGAAACGCGAGCTGCCATGTAACCAGCTTGCGAGAAAGAGTCAATAGGATCTTTCTTATCGCCATATTTTTCCATGATGGCTTTCCAGTTTTTGGTGTCTTTGCCATCGGTATCAAGTGGCTCCATTTCCATATGGACATAGAGCTTTTCATCCCAATATTTGCCTGCTGCTTTTGGCATTTGGGTGTGGTAGGCAGACGTTGGCAATCCCCACTTGATGGTTTTGCCCAAGTCCTGCTGCTCTGCACCAGTCAAGATTGGCAGCATCATGCCGCGTGGCATACCGAGCACCACCCCACCGGCTTTTGCGGCGGAGATCTGTAAGGCGATGGCGTTGCCGTCGAGTTTGCCCGGATCAAAGATCACGGTGCTAACTTCTACGCCGTTGGCCTTACCGTAAGCCTCTACGCCTGCACAGACCCAGTCGCCAAAGCCAGGAATGCCAGGGGCCACGCACACGAGCTTCTTAAGCTTAAAGGTCTCGGTGATGTACTGCGCCGCGCCCAGTGTGGACTGGCGTGGGCCTTGGTTAAAGCTGACGTAATTTTTACCATAGAAGCAGGCACGGGGTACGCCCACACCGGCTATAACGGCCACGCCTTCTTGCTCGTAGGTTGCGTTATTGGCACCGCACTCGACAAAGCTCGAGGATCCGACCATGCCAACAACTTTCGTGTCCTTGACCAGTTTGCTGGCGGACTGGGCGGCGACTTCGGGGTTCCAGGTGTCGTCTTGCACCGTGTAATTGACTGGGCGGCCATTGATACCGCCATTTGCGTTCACACACTTGAAGTAGGCAGCAGCCGAGCGCGCTGAAGAAGAAAAATCTTCAGGGCCGGTTTTACCAACTATGGCTCCCAACTGAATGGGTTCGCCAGTGGCGGCTTTGCCATTGCTCAAGCCACAACTATCGGCTGCATAAGCGCTGCCACTTGCCACGACTGCAAGCATAAGCGCTGCGGTGGCGATGTTTCTGGTTTTCATTGATCGTGTCTCCTAGATTTTTCACCCCTGGCTTGCCATATCGGCCGCAGCGGGGTGTGAACTGCAGCAATTTCAAATGTGTTACTCAACTAACTTAAAGATCCCTTGATACCTATCAGGCCAGGGGTGCGAAACCGGATCACATCTTTGTGACCAATGCCGTTTTCCTGAAGTGACTTAGTTGGATCGGGCTGCCAAGGCTGGCTCGACTTGAACCAGAGCACTTGACTCCAGTCAATGTGGGCGAAATCTGGGTGCGCGCCATACACGCCGGGCAGTACCTCGCTGGTCAGTGCGCCAAAAGGCGTCTCGCCAGGCAAGGGCAGGCACACGGGCGCGCAAAACAGCAAATGGTCTTCCCAGCCGATGTACAACAAGGGGGCAGGAAAATTTTTGCGGACGTCTTTAGGTTCAAACTCATAGTTGCCCAGTGCCACGGTACTCATTCGCCCTCTCCTAGGCCGTCGTCACCGCGCCACTCGTTGAAGTTTTTCTGGTCTTGCGAGCCTTCAAAGTCGAAGTTGTCCACTCCGACTTTGACTTCGTAGTAATCCATCACAGCAGCCAGTGGGTCAAAGCCAGCCTGACTTGGATCAGTACCCGGTTTGAGACAGTTACCCTGGTAAATTTGGTGCACTGGAAGCCAAGATTGCACGTATTTCTCGGGCTCGTGGGCAAAGATGTCTTTGCAGTGATCACTACAAAAATGGTATTTTTCGCCCAGGTGCTCGGTTTCACGGTAAGCGATCTTGGTCGCATCCCCCGGCTCGGTAAAACACATTGGAATTTGGCAAGTGGTGCACAACATCGGCAAGGTGTTGTTGTAAAAGCGTTTGCCTATGGCTTGCTGCTCTCGAAGGTATTGCAGCCGTGGGCGATAGAGGCTGTCAAAGGTCTCAGGGTATTTCTCGGTCAGCCATGTCAGCTCTTCGTCGTCTGGAACCCACGTATGAAAGGGGGCTGCTGCGCTGTAGTTATAGAAAGTATTCCAAGCTTGGTGACTGATGTGGTCCTTACCTTCGCAAGCGTCTTTCCAGCCTTTGGGTTCACGGACACCGTAGCGCGCCAGATCTTTGAACAATGCGCCGCCATTGCTTTCGGCATACATCTCCCAGGCTTCTTTCCAACT
>SXSX01000072.1 GCA_005793295.1 Burkholderiales bacterium
AACGATGATGGCCGCATTCATCATCGCTATCCGGGGAACGGTTGCACAGGCCGTACTTTTGGGGCTTTCCGCTACGGTCTCCCATACTGCAGTGGTATGGGCATTGGCTTTGGTGGGTCTTTATTTCGGGAAAAAAAGTGACGTCTTGGCAAGCGAGCCCTATTTTCAATTGCTCAGTGGCGCGTTGATTATTGCGACCGCGATTTGGATGGCATGGCGCGTCCACAAAGCGAACCATCAACATCACGATCACGATCACGCCGGTGCTATGGATGCGCATGCGCAAGCCCATGCGGAGCAAATTCGCCATCGTTTTACGGGCCAACACGTGACTCATGGACAAATAGTGATGTTTGGTTTAACCGGTGGTTTAATACCCTGCCCGGCATCGATCACCGTGCTCCTTTTGTGTTTACAACTGAAACAGTTTGCTTTGGGTGCTGCTTTGGTTTTAAGTTTCAGTGTGGGGCTGGCACTCACGATGGTGGCCTCTGGCGCCTTAGCTGCATTAAGCGTGCGGCATGCTTCTAAAGCCTGGGGCGGCTTTGGTGCTTTCGCAGAGAAAGCGCCTTACCTTTCTAGCGCATTGATGCTGGTGGTGGGTTCCTACATCGCTTGGGAAGGTTGGAGTGCTCTTATTTTCGGAGCACACGCTTAAAAATGCCAGATCCATACTTGAAGAAGTCGGGGCTTGTCTCGATTGCCCCTGCAGACTTGGCTGTCATGATGGTCGTAGTGTGGGTTTGGGGAATGAACTTTGCAGTGATCAAGATCGGAGTGGTTAATGTCCCGCCTTTGCTTTTGGGCTGTTTGCGTTTTGTTCTCGCTGCTTTTCCCGCACTCTTATTTTTTAAAGTTCCTAAAGTTCCGTTGCGGTGGTATCTGCTCTACGGAATGACGATTTCGGTCGGTCAATTTGCCCTTTTGTTTTCCGCCATTCATATGGGCATGCCCTCCGGTTTAGCCTCTTTGGTATTGCAATCACAAGCTTTTTTTACGATGCTGTTTGCGACCCTGTGGCTTAAGGAGCGCTGGCAAATCAATCAAATTTTCGGGCTGGCTTTGGCTGCGGTCGGACTCCTGCTGATTGGCAGTGCCCATGGCGTCAGCATGCCCTTGGTCGGGTTTGGTCTCACGGTTGCTGCAGCAGTCATGTGGGCGGGCGGCAATATTGTCACGCGTTCATTAGGGCGGTTTGGACCGATGGATCAACAGGCGTTTGTGGTCTGGGCCAGTTTGGTTCCTCCCATTCCCTTTTTGTTGCTCTCGCTCTGGTTAGAAGGCCCAGAGGCGATTGCGGATTCGTTATCGCATTTTGAGTGGCAGTCGTTGGGGGCCTTGGCTTACTTGGCCTGGGGTGCGACTTTGTTTGGTTACGGCGTGTGGACCCGCATGCTTTCAAAATACCCGGCCAACCGGGTGGCGCCTTTTAGTTTGTTGGTCCCGTTGGTGGGCTTGACTACCGGATGGCTGGTTTTTGGAGAAACGCTAACAACGGTTCATTTTGTGGGTGGCGCACTTCTGATGACCGGCTTGCTGATTAACTTATTTGGCGCATCTTTGTTTGCACGCAAACGAGAGGTTGCCTTGCCTTGAATTTCCTATGAATCCCGATGCACACACTCTTTGGCGTTTGCCGCAATGGGCTTTTGCCGTTTTATTGGCCGTGTTGGGCATGCTCGGGCCGTTTTCGATTGACACCTACTTGCCTGCGTTTTCCGGGATTTCTGCATCGCTGGGAGCTACGCCCTTGCAGATGCAGCAAACCCTGTCTGCGTATCTGTTTGGATTCGCTTTTATGGCTTTATTTCACGGCGCTATCTCTGACAGTTTTGGCCGCAGGCCAGTAGTGCTTTGGGGCTTGGCAGTATTTACCTTGGCTTCTGTGGGTTGTGCTTTGTCGCAAAGCATTGGACAGCTGATTTTCTTCCGCGCCTTGCAAGGCCTGTCCACCGGCGCAGGCATTGTGATTGCGCGGGCAGTGGTGCGCGATATGTACGCGCCATCGCAGGCCCAAAAGGTGATGAGCCAAATTACGCTTTTCTTTGGCGCAGCGCCTGCGATAGCTCCTCTTTTAGGCGGTTGGTTGCTGATTCACAGTTCATGGCACGCCATTTTTTGGTTCTTGGCCGCATTAGGCGTGGTCCTATGGATTGCTAACTATCGGCTTTTGCCGGAGACTTTGCACCCCACCCAACGCCAGCAATTTCATATCAAAAATTTGCTCGCCGGCTACTGGCAATTGGGTGCAGATCCACGGTTTTTACTTTTGGCATTGGCTAGTGGCGTTCCGTTCAACGGAATGTTTTTGTATATTTTGAGCGCCCCCATATTTTTGGGAGAGCATTTGCATTTGCTACCGCAGCAATTTTTTTGGTGTTTTCTGGTCACCATTGGCGGGATTATGTCGGGCGCTTGGGTCAGCGGCCGAGTTGCAGGAAAACTCTCACAGAAGCGGCAAATTCGTAACGGCTTTGTGATCATGTTGTGTATTGGTGTGGTCAATCTCATTGCCAACCTTCTATTTACAGCGGATGTCAGTTGGGCGCTTTGGCCTTTGGGGATTTTTGCATTCGGTTGGGCCATGATGGTCCCTGTGGTGACTCTGCTGATTCTTGATTTGCATCCCGATCGGCGAGGGATGGCCTCGTCTTTGCAAATGTTCATTGGCTCTGGCTCCAACGGCATTGTGGCGGGTCTGATCGCGCCTTGGGTGATGCACTCCACGGTAGGGCTGGCAACGGCATCTTTGTGCATGATGGGCATCGGGCTCGTGGCTTGGCTCATTCTTCGAAAACACTGGCCAGCGATTGGCAGCGATGGTCCGTAAATTTTCTTAAGTGTCTTTCTTAAGCTACTTCGCCTGAACAAAGGCCAAGCGCTGCTTGGTCGTGCGTTCATGCTGTCTGGCAATGTTTCCACAGACCAAATCACACAGTGCATAAATAGATTCGTCAGCAATCCGGTAGTAAACACTGGTGCCTCGACTCTCACGCGCGACCATGCCGTGCTGGCTCAGCATCGACATATGCCGAGAAATATTGGCGGCGGTAAATCCGGTCAGTTGCGCCAAATCCCCTACGTTGCGCTCGCCCTCACGAAGCAGATTGAGCAATTGCAACCGTGTGGGTTCTGAGAGCGCCTGAAAGTAGGCCGCTACATCGAGCATGGCTTCAGGAGGCAGGTTTTCCATAGCGGAGCAGTCCTTGGTTGAAAGTGAGGGAGGCAAATTTTTATTCAGATCGTATTGCATTTCCAAGATTTTAGTGTATTATTTGCTTAATTAAGCATTTAGCTAAATAAGAAATCAGCTAAATATTGGAATTTTTAGGAGTTGGGAATAATGAAAACTGTAATTGCTGTATCGCTCTTGGCTGCTGGCCTCGGCACTTCATTGTGGGCGGCAGAAAGTGGCGCTTTAAAAACCGTTGTCGTGACAAGCACAGGCGCAGTGAGTGCGGAGATGCAAAGTTTTGACGCAGTGGTGGAACCTGTGCGTCAAACCGCCTTAGCAGCGCAAGTTGCGGGCGCGATTATGTCTTTACACGTCAAAGTCGGTGACCAAGTCAAAGCCGGGCAAGAGTTGCTGCGTATCGATGCGCGATCAGCCATCCAAAATGCCGCCGCAAGTCACTCGCAAGTCGAAGCAGCACGGGCATCTCTCCATGTTGCGGCCAAAGACTTTGAACGGCAAAAGCAGCTCTTCCAAAAGCAATACATCAGTCAAGCAGCCCTAGACCGTTCGCAAGCGCAGTTTCAGGCTACGCAAGCGCAGGTTCAAGCACTGCAGTCGCAATCTGACGCTGCTCAAACGCAGTCCCGCTTCTTTGTGGTTCAAGCGCCCTATACGGGCGTTGTGAGCGAAGTGGCGGTGACATTGGGCGATATGGCCATGCCTGGGAAAACGCTGATGGTGATGCATGATCCTGCAGCATTGCGTATCGCGGCCTCCGTTGCGCAAAGTGCGATCCCAGCAAGCATAGACAAAGTGCAGTTTGAGATTCCAGGATTGCACTCCATGCCAGCAAGATTGGATGCAGGGACTGGAACGGTATTGCCAGTGATCGATGCAGCAACCCACTCAGCGCAAATTCGGGTGAATATTCCAGCAGGCGTCAAAGGCGCAGTACCAGGCATGTTTGCACGCGTTTGGTTTGAAGCAGACAAGACGGGACAGAACGCAGAAAAAGTGCAACGGCTATTTCTGCCCAGCAATGTTGTGGTGCGGCGGGCTGAGTTAATGGCTGTGTACGTAGTGGACGAAAAAGGCAAAGTGAATTTGCGCCAAATCCGTCTAGGACACGCCGTTGGCGATCAAGTGGAAGTGTTAAGTGGATTACGCGCAGGCGAAAAGGTAGCAGTTGATCCGCAAGCAGCAGCGAAGGTGCGTTGAAATGAAACACCCTCATTTAGGAATTTCAGGTCGCATTGCGGCAGCATTTCAAAAAGCGCACATTACGCCGCTATTGGCCTTGATGGCCCTATTACTAGGCGCATTTGCGGTTCTGGTGACACCGCGCGAAGAGGAGCCGCAGATTAATGTAACCATGGCAAATGTATTGATCCCGTTCCCCGGGGCCAGTGTGGCGGATGTGGAACAGATGGTTGCAACCCCTGCAGAGCAGGTACTTTCGCAAATGGCGGGAACCGATCACGTCATGTCATTGTCGCGTCCAGGCTTAGCCATTTTGACGGTGCAATTCAAAGTGGGTGTTCCACGTACAGAAGCATTGGTGCGCTTACACGACACATTGCGATCGAACACAGACTGGTTGCCCAAGAATTTGGGTGTGATGGAACCCATCATCAAACCCAAAGGCATTGATGATGTTCCCATCGTGACCTTAACGCTGTTTAGCAACGACCCTGAAACGGGTGCGGTAGATTTAGAACGGGTTGCGCACAGCATGGAGGCTGATCTCAAACGGGTGAGTGGAACACGTGAAGTTCAGACTGTGGGCGGCCCTGGACGGGCGGTCATGGTGGAATTGGATCCGGCACGAATGGCGGGCGCAGGAGTGAGCGCCAGCGGGATGCAAAACGCCTTGCAGTCTGCCAATTTGGGACTTCCAATGGGAGACCTTATCCATGGTAACCGAAGCACTGCAATTGAAGCTGGGCCATTTTTACAAGATGCAAGAGATGTGGCGGATCTTGTTGTGGGAGTTCACAACGGTAAGCCGGTTTTCATGCGTGATGTCGCTGTGGTTCAAGATGGAGCTATGCCAGCTGCCCGTTACGTATGGCACGGAAAGTCCGAAAAATCAGGTGGCGGTGAATACCCAGCAATTACTTTAAGCATCACTAAAAAATCAGGTGAAAACGCGATCGATGTGGCCAACGCAGTCATGCGCCGAGTTGATCAACTGCGTAATACGGTGATTCCTGAGGCGGTAGAAATTGCGGAAACGCGCAACTACGGCGCATCTGCCGATGCTAAAGCACAGAAATTGATCCAAAAATTATTGTTTGCAACGGCTTCGGTCGTTGCGTTGGTATTTTTGGCATTAGGAAAACGAGAGGCTGCCATTGTGGGTGTAGCCGTTATATTGACATTGACTGTGACATTGTTTGCGTCTTGGGCGTGGGGTTTCACTCTCAATAGAGTTTCACTCTTTGCCTTGATTTTTTCAATCGGTATTTTGGTGGACGATGCCATTGTGGTGGTCTAAAACATCCACCGCCATCAGCAACTTTTCCCTGAAAAGACACTGGCCCAATTGATTCCCGGTGCCGTGGATGAGGTGGGCGGGCCTACGATTTTGGCAACCTTCACCGTGATCGCCGCACTGCTTCCGATGGCGTTTGTATCCGGTTTGATGGGGCCCTATATGAGTCCTATTCCTATCAACGCCAGCATGGGGATGCTCTTGTCGTTAGCAATCGCGTTTATGGTGACGCCCTGGTTAGCTCGAATCTGGATGAAGGAAAGCGCTCCAAAAAAGGGAGAGCATTCCACCGGTGAACATCCGACCTCGGGATTGAGTACAAAATTGACGCCTTTGTTTAAGCGTGTATTTGGCCCCTTGCTAGATGAAAAATCAGGAGGAAAAAACCGCGGTATCTTAGGGATTGGTATTGCAGTTTTAATTGCAATCTCAGTCGCCTTGCCAGCCACCGGCGTAGTGCTTTTGAAAATGCTTCCGTTTGACAATAAGTCAGAATTCCAAGTGGTAGTGGATATGCCAGTGGGCACCCCATTAGAAGAGACTGCAGCCGTTTTGCATGAGCTCAGTGCTTACTTGGCAACCGTACCCGAGGTTACCGATTACCAAGCGTATGTAGGAACAGCGGCCCCCATTAACTTTAATGGGCTGGTGCGCCAATACTATTTGCGCTCTGGCGGTGAGGTGGGAGATATTCAAGTCAATCTGCTCGATAAGCACGATCGCAGTGACCAAAGCCACGCGATTGCAACACGCGTTCGCCCAGAATTACAGCGTATCGGCAGTCTACGCGGTGCCAACGTCAAGGTTGTGGAAGTTCCGCCCGGCCCACCCGTGCTGTCACCCATCGTGGCTGAAATTTATGGACCCGAAGCGCAGGGTCGGCGCGAAGTAGCGAAGGCCGTTCGAGTGGTATTTGAGAAAACACCCGGAATTGTGGATGTTGATGACAGCAGTATTGCGGATGCTCCGCGAAAAATACTCTTGGTAGACCGCCGCAAAGCGGCAATGCTAGGCGTCCCGCAGCAAGCAATTGTTACCACTTTACGCACGGGTTTGGCTGGAACATCTGCTACCTACATTCACGATGCCAGTAAATACCCTGCGCCCGTGATTTTGCAGTTGCCACAACAAAGCCACGGAGACCTCAATGCTTTGTTGCAACTCACTGTTCGAGCAGCCTCTGGCCGCTTGGTGGCGATACGTGAGTTGGTCACAGTCAGCGACACGGTTCGTGAGCAGCCGGTATTTCACAAAGATTTGTTGCCACTCAATATGGTGGTGGCAGATATGGCGGGAAAACTCGACAGCCCGCTGTATGGGGTATTCGCGATGCGTAAAGATATTGCAGCTATTGCTACACCGGGTGGAGGAAACTTAGTCGAATACTTTATCCGCCAACCGGAGGATGCTTTGCGCGAATACGCCATCAAGTGGGACGGTGAGTCTCAGGTCACCTATGAAACATTCAGAGACATGGGCGCTGCGTATGCGGTGGGCTTGGTCTTGATCTATCTCTTGGTTGTCGCGCAGTTTGGCTCCTACTTGACTCCTCTCATCATCATGGCACCCATACCACTGACCATTATTGGTGTCATGCCTGGCCACGCCATCATGGGTGCGCAGTACACCGCTACCAGCATGATTGGAATGATTGCGCTCGCAGGAATTATTGTTCGCAACTCCATATTGTTGGTTGACTTCATCAATCTATTGGTCCGCCAAGGGGTGGCGTTTAAAAAGGCCGTTGTTCAATCAGCGATCACCCGGGCGCAACCGATTATGTTGACGGGCTTGGCCGCGATGTTGGGTGCATTTTTCATTTTGGATGATCCGATTTTTAACGGATTGGCGATATCGCTGATCTTTGGTATCTCTGTCTCAACGGTGTTGACGCTGGTCGTTATTCCGACCCTGTACTTTGCTGCGTATCGCAATCGCAACGAAGCATTGGCGAAAGAAGTGTCTTCTGTTTAGTTTTTAACCCTTAGGAGTTTTTCATGACCTCATGGCAAGTTGTTCGTTTAGTCGCAGGTGTTTTTATTTTGGTTTCTTTGGCACTGGGTATTCCCTCTAGCCCGATTTTTGTCAATGAGTGGTGGTTGGCGTTCACGGCATTTGTCGGAGCCAATCTAGCCCAAAGTGCGCTGACGCGCTGGTGCATGATGGAGTCGATTCTTCGAAAATTAGGCATTCAGCCTGGTTGCTAAAGGAGGGTGCTATGCAATTGATCTGCCCCCACTGCGGTGTAAAAAACCGAGTTTCCGACGACAGGCTGGCACACGAATTAGCGTGTGGGAAGTGTGGCGCAGACATCATGGCAGCCGCACCTGTTGCCCTTGGCGACGCAGCCTTTGAAGCTTTTATTGCCGGTACGCAACTGCCGGTCGTGGTTGATTTTTGGGCTGCTTGGTGTGGGCCGTGCAAATCCATGGCGCCCCACTTTCAGGCGGCTGCGAGCGAATTGCCCATGGTTCGCTTTGTCAAAGTAGATACCGATGCGGCACCTGCGGCGAGTAACAAGTACGCGATTCGCAGTATTCCAACGCTCATTTTGTTTGAAGAAGGCAAAGAACGCGCCCGTATATCCGGAGCTTTGCCCGCGCGTGAGCTCAAAGAGTGGATTCGTGCCCACCAGACATTAGGAAAAACGGTATGAAATTACGAATAGCACCCATACACATGGCCGCCATGGCCCTTGGATTGGGTATTGGGTCGTGTGCACAGGCCCTCGATTTAACGCAAGCCTGGCAAGCGACTCTTCAGCATGATCCTCAAAACGCCGTGTCCCAAGCCGCGCGACTCGCTGGTTCTTCAAAAAAGCAGCAAGCGGCTGCCTTATGGCGACCTTCGGTCGTACTCAGCGCCAGCGCTGGCGCAATGAGCGCAAACACCAGTACAACAGGCGCCAACTTTTCGGCAAGCGGCTTCCCAACATCAAACGGGGTGGAGTTCAATACCTCTGTGCAAAATGGAAGCAGCACCCGTTGGACGTTGGGTGCGAAGCAGCCCTTGGTCAGTGCTGAACGCAGTGCCCAAAGCAAGCAATTGGAGATCGCTTCCAGCGTGTCGGAGTTGGAGTGGCAATCAGCCCAAGCGGATTTGATCTTGCGTACGGCTCAGCGTTACTTTGACCTCATGTTGGCAACCCGAAAGCTCGAGGTCTTACGTCAACAACAAAAATCGGTGGATCAAGCGTGGGTTGAAGCCAAAGACCGCTTTGCATTAGGCGATACACCCGTGACTGACAGCCATGAAGCCTTTGCGCGGTCCATGGTGTTGCAAGCCCAGGTATTGGCTGCACACAACGATTTGGAAATGGCTCAAACCGTTCTTGCACACTCCACGGGACTAAGTCCGTCCGAACTAAATCCTATAGAACCACCTGCAGTGGTTCAATTCGCAGAACAAAACGCGCTCGAAAGTGTTATTGCACAGGCCTTGGCTAACAACCAATTGCTGCGGATGCAAGCCGCGCAAGTGCAAGTTGCCCAGCAAGAAGTTGCGAAATTCGGTGCACTGGGTTCTGCCACCTTGGATGTGGTCGTGCAAGCCGGTCAGGACCGTCTCAGTGGCAGTGGTGATTTTGGCAGTGCCAGCAATACGTCCAACCAACGGATGGTTGGTTTGCAGTGGACCTTGCCTCTGTACACCGGTGGTTACCGCAGCGCTCGCCAAGAGGAGGCATTGCGGCTGGAGGAAAAAGCCCGCGCCGAACTCGAGCGAAGCCGCCAACAGATCAGCCAGCAAACACGCGGTACGTGGCTAGCCTTGCAAACTGGACCCGCGCGACTTGCTGCTTTGAATGCAGCCCACCAAGCCAGTATGGCGAGATTGGATGCAACTCGGCTAGGGCGTCAAGTGGGAGACCGCACCACCCTCGACTTACTGCAAGCGCAAAACGATGCGAGTAGCGCGGAGTTGGCTTTGGTCCAAGCACGATCTGAGTTGATGCTTCACCGTTTGCAAATGGATGCATGGCTTGGCCAACTCGATGAAGCACACTTGGAAAGCGTGAGCTCCCTACTAAAAACGGGCCGCTAGACGATGAAACCTTGATCTAGGTCTAATACAAAAAACACCTAAACCCCTACGATAGATTCATATTGCACAAGGAGTTGTTTTGAATCTATCTATAGACACGCATTCTTTCCAAGCCCAGTTACTTGGTTTAAGAACCACCTTGTTGGCGCAAATTTCTGAACAGCGAGGTGGTGTTTTGAGTCGTGCAGAGGTCGCTGCAGATCATTTTTCTAACGTTCAAGATTCCCATGCGCAAACAACCACACAACGCGATCTTGAGTTTGCGCTTAACGAGCGAGAAACGGCAGAGCTTGAAGCTATTGACGCAGCGCTTCAACGCTTAGAGGTGGGTACATATGGAGTGTGTGCCGATTGCAGTGAACCGATTACAAAGGCCAGACTGTTAGCCACACCTGAAGTCACGCGCTGTATCGCTTGCCAAGAAAAATCAGAACATCTCTCCCACTAAGAAAGAACACTATGACTACTTTTCACGCCGTTGTTTGGATCGATCACCAAGAAGCCCACGTCATGTTGTTTGACCATGACCATGTGCAAGCCCAGCGCATTAAGTCGCGCAGCCACCATAAGCACCAAGGCAAACCCCATGACACAACCGGTTTATTTAGCGAGGTGGCAACTGCATTGGCAGGTGTGCATGAAGTTCTCCTTACGGGGCCTGGCTTGGTGCGAGACCAGTTCCGGGATTGGTGCAAGTCAAACCAACCTACAGTGGCCAAGGCAACCGTTGATAGCATTGCCAGCGACCACCCCACCGATCCACAAATCGTGGCGATGGCACGCCAGTACTTTAAGAAATTCGACCAAATGGGTTTAGACCCTGCGCTGGTCTAGTCCGCTGCATTCCAATAAAACAACAGCCCTATCGCTTGCGCGGTTGGGCTGTTTTTGATGGCGCACCCCCAAGGGTGCGATTCCATAACTTACTTGGTAGACGCATCCCACACGGCGTGTGAGTAAGCTGCTTTACCCGGATCTTTTTTGATCACAGGTGAGCTGCCACTGGAGAGCAGAACTTTGACTGTGCGCTCATAGGCGGTGGGTTCCAAGTAACCCATTTTCGAAGTGCTTGCGGTGGTGATCAATTTAGCCACGTTTTCCATTTGGCGTTTTTGAACCTTTTCATTGGCGCTGCCGGATGTATCCGCTTTCACGACAATCTTGGCGGCTTCGGCGGGGTTTTTCACCGCATCATTCCAACCTTTAAAGCTGGCTTTCAAAAACTTCGCCATTCGGGCTACAAAGGCGGGATCTTTGAGGTTGGACTCGAGAACGTACAGGCCATCCTCCAATGAAGCAACGCCTTCTTTTTCGTAGAAGAATGTAATCAAATCACTTTCTTTCACGCCAGCATCAACCACTTGCCAGTACTCGTTGTAGATCATGGTGGAAATACAAGCGGCTTGGTTTTGCAACAAGGGATCTACATTGAAGCCTTGCTTCAGGATTTTGATGTCGGTATCTGGCTTTAGTCCCAGCTTTGCCATCCAGTTCAGGAAGGGGTATTCGTTACCGCCGTACCAAACGCCTAAAGTTTTACCTTTGAGGTCTTTGGAGGTGGCCACACCACTGGCTTTTTTGCAGGTCAGCATGAGACCAGATTGGTTAAAAACTTGCGCAATGTTGACCAGAGGTACACCTGCCTCACGCGCAGCCAAGGCATCAGGCATCCAGTTCACGACGACATCGGCACCTTTACCCGCAATCACTTGCACTGGAGAAATATCTGGGCCGCCTGCCTTAATGGTGACGTCTAAACCTGCATCTTTATAGTAGCCCTTGGCTTGTGCAACGTAGTATCCGGCGAACTGGGCTTGGGGAAGCCACTTGAGTTGCACCGTCACTTTTTCTGCCGATTGCGCAGCAAAGCCACTGACTGCGAGCAGGGTTGACAGCAGTGTTTTGGATAACTTGGTATTCAGAATCATGAAAAACTCCTCGTGTTAAAAAAGCAAGAAAAATGGCAGACCTTTGACAGTACACCGGGTGGGGGATTTAAATATTGGGGCAAACACTGAGTGTGGACTGGGAAAAAAGATCACCTTTGCCCCCGAATCGAGGGGTGCCAAAACGCGATCTGGCGCTCCCACGCCACAAGAACGGCATACACCAAAGAGCCGGTGACCGCCGAAACCACGACGGCCGCCCAAACCAAGGGCATATTCATTCGGGTGGCTTCGGTTGAAATTCGAAAACCCAGACCTGATGTCGGAGAGCCAAAAAATTCAGCCACGATGGCACCAATGAGGGCCAGAGTCGCGTTGACTTTCAGTGCCGAAAAAAGAAAAGGAACTGCTGAGGGAAGACGCAAAGACCACAGCGTACGCCCGTAGTTGGCGGCGTAGCTGTGCATTAATTCGCGTTCCAATC
>SXSX01000073.1 GCA_005793295.1 Burkholderiales bacterium
AGCGGAGCACTTGGATGCGCGACGGGCTCTGCAACTTCAATTGCTGACCCGCCGAAATGACCCTGCGCCGCAACAAACTTGGGGCCACGATGCGGCAGTTGTCTTGAGTTCGTCGTATGGGGCGGAAGATGCGCGTCGGGTACAAAATACGCTGAAAGTCTTGCTTAAGCGTTAGATTAAGCGCTGGGCGTTTTCTAAAGATGCGGCAAAGCAATCCGAGCGGGTTGCGTTGCCTTAGCGCCTGCTTGCTTTGACAGTGTAAGTCGCAGAACCTCGGCGCGTTGGGGCGCAGCGCCCATATCCCAGTCACTTAAAACCCAGCGACTGCGCGTGGCGTTTAAGGCATCGTGGGACGGGCGGTGGGTGTGCCCGTGAATCATGTGGTCTGCTTGATACGCTTCTAGGATATCTAGTGCAGCGGCGGTATCGACATCTGCAAAAAAACCAGTGAGGGTCTTTTTTTTCGCTTCGCTTTGCATGCGCATGTCACGGCCCATGGCCTGGCGTTGTTCCAAGGGCTTTTGTAAAAAATCATGCTGCCACTCTGGGCTTCGAACCATACGACGCAAGTCTAAATAAGCGGTGTCAGACAGGCAAAGCGCATCGCCATGCGTGAGCAACCACCGACCGTTAGGGGTTTGCAATACGGTGGGGTCTTCCATGCGGGTGGCCCCACAGGCGGTCATGCAATCGGAGCCCATGAGAAAGTCGCGGTTCCCGCAGAGAAAATAAATATCGATTTTTTGACTGGCAAGCTTTAGAAGCTTTGCAACCTGAGACTCAAAGCTGCCAGTCTGAGCGAGGCAATCATCGCCTACCCACACTTCAAAGAGGTCGCCTAATATAAAAAGCGCTTGGGCGGGGGAGCTTTGAAGATAGTTCGCAAGCGCCTGCAAAGTTTGGGGCTCTTGGGCTTGCAGGTGCAAGTCAGAGATGAAATCTACGGTGTCCCAATGGTCTTTGGCGCGTAGTTCCATCGCTGCGGGCGGAGTCAAGTTAGAGGGCGACGGCTTTTTCGATCACCACGTCTTCATTGGGGACGTCGTCATGAAAGCCGCTGCGGCCGGTTTTGACGCTCTTAATCTTGTCCACAATCTCTGTGCCTTCAACGACTTTGCCGAACACGGCGTAACCCCAGCCTTGAGAAGTTTCGCCGGTGTGATTTAAAAAATCGTTGTTGGAGACATTGATGAAAAACTGGGAGGTCGCTGAATGGGGGTCGACCGTGCGGGCCATGGCCAGGGTGTAGTTGTTATTTTTGAGGCCGTTATTGGCTTCATTTTCAATCGGGGCTTTGGTTTGCTTTTGTTTCATACCCGCCTCCATCCCGCCGCCTTGGACCATAAAGCCAGGAATGATGCGGTGAAAAATGGTGTTGTCATAGTGGCCGCTTGTCACGTAGGCTAAGAAATTAGCCGTAGATTTTGGCGCATGCTCTTGGTCAAGTTCGATGGTGACAACGCCATAACCGGCGATGTGAAGTGCTACTTTAGGATTGCTCATTTTTATTTGCTCAGGTTAACGGAAACAATAGTAATAGGGGTGCGGGGGACATTTTGAAACATGCCTTGGTTACCCACAGGCACAGCTCGGATTTTGTTCACCACATCCATGCCAGAGACCACTTTGCCAAACACGGTGTAGCCGTAGCCATCGGGTTGGGGGGCATTTAAGCTGGGGTTGCTGACCACATTAATGAAAAACTGCGAGGTTGCGGAGTTGGGGTTGGCCGTTCGAGCCATCGCAATCGTTCCAACCTCATTTTTCAGACCGTTCATTGCTTCTAAAGCTACCGGCTCACGCGTTGGCTTTTGTTTCATGTCGGCTGTGAACCCGCCGCCCTGAACCATAAAGCCATCCATGACCCGGTGAAATACCGTGCCGTCGTAATGTTTGTCTTTGACGTAGCGTAAAAAATTGTCCACTGTTTTAGGCGCTTTATCGGGGTAGACCTCCACCGAAAACTCACCCATGCTGGTTTTAAATAAGACCTGAGGCGCCGTTTGCGCCAAACCCACGAGCGCCCATAAAGAGAGGCTTAAGGCGGCCAAGAGCTTCAATCCCAAATTTCTTTGAAAAGCAAAATTCATCAGACCGTTCCTTCGTGAAATATCTTCCACTCTTTGTTTGAACGAATCCAGTACTGGCGTTTGTTTTTACCTGATTTGCTGTCACCTATGACTTCACCAAAGGTAACGACCATCGTCTCGGACGAGTCTGCCCATTGCAAGTAAGAAAGATCTTTGAGTTCAATGGTTTTACCTTGCGCCGCTGTCATCTCGGCCTTAAGCGCAGGCCCCCATTCTTTGATAGTTTTTCCGTTGCTAGAGAAATCAGGGGTGTAAAACGCCAGGGCTTTGTTGGCGTCGCCAGAGGCTTTGGCGGTTCGCCAATCATTGAGCGCTCTTTCAAAAGTTTTGCCTTGACTGGAGAGGCTTTTGGCGGGCTGCCAGTTGAGTTCTGACGCAATGACCACGGGCGTGGTACGTACCTTGACGGTTCGAATCAGGTCGGCGATGTCTGGGTTAGAGAGCACAACACAGCCTTCGCTTGCACGTGGGGCTCTGGAGAATTGGTTGGGCGGTGTGCCGTGGAGCCAAATGCCGCCACCCGATTTCCCGCGCTTTTGGTCAAGCATATTGGGGTAGTTCAAGGGCAGGGCGCCTGCGCCATAAAACTCGCTCAAGGTTGCACGGTCAAGATGGCTGGTGATGTAGTAAACCCCCAATGGAGTGCGCAAATCGCCTTCTTGGTTTTTAAGGACGCCGGCTTTACCAACAGACATGTAATAGTCTGATACCAACCGTAAACCTGTTGGAGTGTTTTCAAATAAATACAAGCGCGATTTAGAAGCATCCACGGCAATCGCGTTTTTGGTGCTGGCGGATAACTTCAAAAATTGAGATGGCACCAGGCCGTTAGAGGGTCGCTCTTTACTACTTAAGACGCGCCTTTGTGATTCATCCCTTAGATTATTCAGGGCGGTGGAGACGTCTGCGGTGATGGTGTCGGGAATATCACCAATTTTTTGTATCGTCCGTGAGCGCGAAGACAGCAAATCGCCGTACACCAATTGCGCCAACTGGAAGTTTGGCCGGTCTTGTACCAACTTGGCGGCACTTTGTATCGCTTCGAGGTTTTGACCATTGGCGGTTAAGCGGTAAATATCTA
>SXSX01000005.1 GCA_005793295.1 Burkholderiales bacterium
ACAGAAGCCAAGCCAACAGCAAGGGAAATTCTGGCACCGTACATCAATGCGGAAAGAATATCTCTTCCTTGTTCGTCGGTACCCAAAAAGAAGTTCGGATTTCCGCCCTCGCTCCACGAGGGGGGAAGGCGCGCGTTGTCCAATAGAAGTGTTGTGAGATCAAACGGGTTGTGTGGAGCGATCCATGGAGCAAAGAGAGCGCAGACCACACAAACCAATGCGATCAGAGCCGCAATAATGGCTGTAGGTGATGTTCGAAAGCTGTATCCAACATCGCTATCCCACCATTGATGAAATAGGGTTTTCAATTCGAAATTCCTCAAAATAGAAGGATTCAACACGTGTATCAATGGCCGCCAGACTTCTCAACTCGCAGCCGTGGATCTACCGCAAAGTACAAGAGATCCACGATCAGATTGATGATGACAAAAATCAATGCAATCAGACACAAATAAGCTGCCATAACAGGAATGTCTGCATAGGTGACAGCCTGAATAAACAGCAGGCCCATGCCTGGCCATTGGAATACGGTTTCAGTGATGATGGCAAAAGCAATGAGTCCGCCGAGCTGCAAACCCGTAATGGTCATGACGGGGACCAGTGTGTTCTTGAGCGCATGGCCAAAATGAACCGCCCTTGTAGTCAGACCACGCGCCCGTGCAAACTTGATGTAATCAGTACGCAGAACTTCCACCATTTCGGCCCGTACTAAGCGCATGATCAGTGTGAGCTGGAAAATGGCAAGAGTAACCGCTGGCAAAACAATGTGTTGCCAGCCTTTGGCGGTCAGAAGACCACTGGTCCACCAACCTATGGTCACCACATCTCCGCGACCAAAACTCGGAAACCAACCTAAGGTTACGGCAAACACCAGAATCAGCAAAATGCCGATTAAGAATGTGGGTAACGAAACACCAATGAGCGATATCATCATGAAGACTTGGCTGAGAAATGAACCCCGTCTAAGCGCGGCATAAACGCCCATGGGGATGCCCAAAAACAGCGCCAAGAGACCGGCTACCAGAGCCAATTCTAGAGTGGCAGGAAAGCGTTCAGCAATCAACACAGAAACTTTGGTGCTCTGTCGTAGGCTGAAACCGAACTCCCCTTGGGATGCGTTTACCAAGAAATGCCAGAACTGCACAACGAAGGACTGGTCTAAACCTAGCGCCTGTCGCAACTCGCGGATTTGCTCGTGTGTTGCGTCTTGTCCGAGCAGAAAGACGACAGGGTCGCCGACGTACTGAAACAGCATAAAAGAAATCAAGGCAACAGTGACCATCACCATTGCCGCTTGAGCCAAGCGCAGCACTATGAATGCAAACATAGAGTCAAAAAAATGAAGGCCGCGACAATATGCCGCGGCCCTTTGTCAGAGTTGAATGTGAACTTAGTTGACTTTTACCAAGCGCCAGTCGATGCGGTTATCCGAACGATGGACGACATCAATGTTCTTGCGCATCACCCAAGGGATAACTTGATTGTGCAAGACGATGTGTGACACATCGTTCTTGGCTATTTCCAAAGCTTCAGCTAAGAGGCGCGGACGAACGAACTGATCACTCTCAGTCTTTGCGCGGTCAATAACGGCGTCCAACTTTGGGTTACTGTATTTACCAACGTTGTAGTTACCGTCACCCCCCGTGCCCACGGTACGCACGAGCGATTGCAAGCTATATACCGCATCAAAGGTTGGAACCCCCCATCCAAGCATATAAATACTGGCTTCGTTGCGCTGGATCATTGGGAAATAGGTGACCAACGGCAAGGTACGCAATTTGGCTTTGATGCCAATACGCGACCACATAGCCGTAACGGCTTGGCAGATTTCTTCGTCGTTGATGTAACGGTTGTTCGGGCATGCAAAATCGACTTCAAAACCATCCTTGTAGCCAGCGTCAGCCAGCAATTTTTTGGCCGCGTCAAAGTCCACGGCTGGTCGCTTGTGCAATTGCTCGTTCCAGCCAGCGACTTGAGGCGCAACCAACGCTGCTGTGGGCTGACCCAAGCCGCGCATAGTGACGCGAGTGATGGCCTCGGCGTCCACAGCCATATTCAAGGCTTGACGCACGCGCAAATCCTTGAGGGGATTTTTACCCTTGACACTACTGCCCACGAGCTCATCGCGACCATGGTCAAAGCCAAAGAAGATGGTGCGGTTTTCTACACCGTCCAAAACTTTCAAAGCACCGTTGGATCGAATCCGAGGCAAATCCTGCGGGCTGGGATCCAAAACAAAATCCACTTCGCCCGTCAGTAGCGCAGCAATACGGGTAGCTTCTGCCTTGATGGGGGTATAAATGATTTCTGTCGCGTTGCCTTCCATCGTCCCCCACCATCCAGCGTTCTTTTCCAGCACCAATCGCTGATCAGCTTTCCACTCTTTCAGTTTGAAGGGGCCCGTACCATTGGCGTTTCGGTGGGCAAAATTTTCGTCTTTCGTCTTGATGTCTTTGGGATCAACAGAATTATTTTTTTCGGCCCATGCTTTACTCATCATTCGCAACTCGGTCATTTGATTTAACAACACGGGGTTGGCGCCTTTAGTTATCACGTCAATGGTAGTTGCATTTACTTTGACAACTCTATCTACTCCGTTGATGTAAGGCGTGAAGTTGGATGACTTTGCCATCGCACGTTGAATTGAAAACACAGCATCATCGGCAGTGAAGGGTGTGCCGTCATGAAATTTGACGCCTGTTCGCAGATTCACACGTAATTGAGTTGGGGTCAACTGATTCCAGGAAGTAGCCAGGACTGGTTCGATCTTGAAGGTCTTGCTGTTGTAGTACATCAAGGATTCATAAACAGCAGAATGGATTCCGTTTTGTAATGCGTTGTTTTGCGAATGTATATCCCATGTGGCGATATCGCTGGCGCTAGCCCATTTAAATGTTTTTGCCTGAATACCTGTTACTCCTAGAACCAAGATTGAACAAAGTGCAATATTTGAGAGTTTCATTTAAATACAACCCATAAATTAAAAAGAATATTATGAATAGAAAAATCCCTCATGCCTTAAAGGTAAACCCTAAGAATGGAGGTTATTTTGAAAAATTTGAAACTCGTAAGCGTATTTCACTGACGTGGGGCATCAATCCTGCAGCGGTATTGCCCACATGCAGGCGAAGTTGAAATTTCCCCAACCAAACGCACTTAACACAGCCATTACGAGAGTGCTGGCAAAACTCAGGCAGCGAGCCAAATTGGACAACGAACTGGGATGGGTCCGCACCAGATCCAAATACATCTTGCACTGAACCTGCAATCCTTTTTGATGAAGTGTGAACTGCTATTTGACCCTCATCATGAAACCCCTCATTAATTTGGCTCCCTACATGACCTTACGGGTTGTTTTACAGCTAGGAGTGATGGCTTTGAGAAAAGTTTTCTTTTTCTGCCTCAGGCACCATCTGATATCTTCTTACTTGACCGCCACCGCATCCGTCATCCGGTAATACATACCATAAGGATCATCAGTTAGAACGGCAAATCGGCCTTCTACAACAACAGCTTCTAGGGAATATGGAACGGGCGTTTTGGTGCGAACTTCCACCATGCTTTCTGGGCCACCGGGCAGGCAAAAGGAGCAGGTTAATGGCACAGAGCTGATTAAAAAGTGTTTTTGCTTTTCGCCTGGATCCAGCGGCATCATGAAACCTTGAATGCGCTGGCTTTTTTGGTTCAATGCTTGCAGTTGCGGATTAAAAACCGGAAGCACTCGGTTTTTCACCGTCTTAGTTTTTACATCTGTCAGCATGGACCAAGGCAGCACATCGGATCGCGCAACCAAGGGTGCAAAGGGGCTGTTAGGACTGTGAACCCCAGCGCCCGAGCCTGCCGGAATACCTGCGCTGCCATTGCCTAGGGGCGAACTGAGCTGGGCTTGCGCATGAACGGCCTGTGAAACCAAGGTACACGCAAGCACCAATGGAGCGATGCCTAAAAGCAAAAATACAAAACGCGCGTGAGTCATAGCGTTGTCCGATTTAATGTTGGTGTTTCATGCCGCAAAACTTGCCAATAGCCAAACCTTTGCAAGCTGCCTGAAGTTCTTTTTCACACACTGCATCCTTCTTGCCAGCTTCCAAACATTTTGCAGCACCTTCGTGGGCTGCTGCAATAGCGCGGTGACGCGCAATATCTTCTTTGAGTTCTTTATCGCCGTGTGTTTCAGCTGCAAAACCCATAGCAGATACCAACGCCAAAGACCACAAAAAATTCACTTTTTTCATATTTTTACCTCGATTGAAGAAGTTGAAGCACATTTGACCGATAGGCTCCAAGCGCTGGCAATAACGCCGCTCCCAAAGAAACCCCCAGTGCCAAACAGGGCACCACTGCAAGCTCCACGGGCCACGCTAGCCCGCCCAGAAGCAAAGAATTATCCAAACCTAAAAACCAGCCCAGAAGACCCACAAATGCCTGGCCCAGTAACACACCAACGACCGAGGAAACAAGGCCAAGCCAAAGGGCCTCCGTCAAGAGCAAAGCTGCGATCTTGGTGGGCGGTGCGCCCAGCATACGCAAGAGCGCCAAGTCTGCGCGTCTTTCCCGAACCGCGGTCCAAAGCGCAATAAAAACACTCAAGCCTGCCGTTAAAAGAAGCATGCCAGCGAAGGCACGCAGAACATCCGTTCCCAAACCCAACATGCGCAAAAGGCGGCTGACTTCTAACGCGGGGGCTGCCGCCTGCATCTCGGTCTTTGTGTTGACCCACCGTGGAAAACTTATGGCAGCCAAGGGACTGGTATATCGCACCAGAGCCATGGTGACTTCGCGTTCTTCTTCCATTGCGGCGCGGTCTTCCTCATCTGCGGCCGTATAGTCTTCGTGGACTTTCCACACCGAGGCGGTATCGGTCACGATTAAGCGGTCTAGCACGCTGCCACTGGGCGCAAGAATTCCCACGACGGTGTATGCGTTTTCACCATGGGCATGGCCCCCAGCGCCTAATCCATGCGAGCCCACAAAAGATTGGCCGATTTGCAGACCCAGTTTTCGCGCAACCGTGGCGCCTACGACCACTTCCATGGGCTTATCCCATAACCTGCCCTGAGCCAAATCCGCTTGGTAGTGTTGGATGTAGGCGTGCGAACTTCCAACGATGCGATAGCCTTGAAAGTTATCGCCCAAACTGATGGGAATGACCTCAGCCACCAGCGGATTTTTTTGCAATGCCTTGACTGCATTTAAGGTCACGTTGCCCGGGGGCACATCCAAATGCAGAACGCCTGACAAGATCAACTGCATCGGGCTTCCCTTGGCCCCCACGACGGCATCGATACCGGCCAAGTCTCGGTCAAAGGCGCGCTGCACATGGTTTGATACCAACAACAAAAAGGCAATGGAAGCCAAGCCCAAACTCAACAAAAGCACGTTCAACGTAGCGGCCATGGGCCGCGCCCACAAGTACCGCCAAGCAAAAAGCAGCGTTCTCATACGCTCCCCTGCAGGCTTGAACCTGTGAGATTTAAACGCTGCATGCTCTGTGATGCGCCTAACAAGGACTGTTGATTGATCACCGCTTCTACCCGCGCGTCGTGGGTCGCAATCACCAACGAAGCGCCATTCGCATGTGCCGTTGACAACAACAAGGTCACTGCATCCGATGCGGCTTGGTCATCCAAGCTGGCGGTAGGCTCGTCTACCAAAAGAACTTTGGGCTGCATCAAAACCGCACGCGCCAAGGCAACCCGCTGGGCCTGACCGCCAGACAATTGAGAAGGTAAACGGCTCGCAAACTCTGCTACCCCCAGAGCGTTCAAAGCTGCATTGATTCGCAAGCTGGCTTCAGCCAAACCAGCCGCCCAAAATACCAAAGCCAAGTTTTGGTGAACGGTCAAAGCCGCGCTGAGATGGAGCTTTTGCGGTAAAAATCCAATGGTTTTTGCCCGCCACGCATCCGTTGCCATCTGGCCAACGCCATGCATCGCCCGCCCTGCAACCACCATAGCGCCTGAAGTGGGTGCAACAAGACCCGCAACCAAGGCGAGCCAAGTTGATTTGCCACTGCCTGAGGGGCCTTGAAGCAACAATACATTTCCTTGGGCGAGTTCAATGTCTGGAAAATTGATGACTTGAATCGCGCCGGCGTAGGAATACCGAAGATCGTGGGTAGCAATCATGCGTGTTACTTGGAGCTCATTATCCTCGCGCCAATCTCGCAAAGGTCTTGCGGAATTTTTCAACCTTGGGAGCAGCCACGGCCATGCAGTAGCCTTGGGTCGGATTCTTGGCAAAGAAGTCTTGGTGGTATTCCTCGGCACGTGCGTAGTGGTTCAGCATCTCGATTTCGGTAACTACCGGGTCGGCGTAGTGCCGACTCGAATCAATCTCTGCCACCATCGCCTTGGCCACCTCTGCTTGCTCCGGGCTAGTGCAATAAATGGCGCTGCGGTATTGGGTCCCAACGTCATGGCCTTGGCGGTTCAACGTTGTGGGGTCATGGATCAAAAAGAAAATCTCTAACACCTCGCGAACACTGATTTCTGATGAATCAAATTCGAGTTTCACCACTTCGTTGTGGCCACTCGTTCCGCTGCTGACTTGGGCATAAGTGGGATTAGGCAAATGGCCGTTGCTGTAACCAGATTCGACTTGTGTGACGCCTTTGACTTGCAAAAAAACGGACTCTGCGCACCAAAAACAACCGGCGCCCAGGGCAATGGTTTGGGTGGAATGTTGCATCGATAAAACTCCTGACTTGATTTTCCCTATTGAATCACATACGGATGACGCTGCTTTCTTCTGCAATTTACCGAAAAGCTTTGAATACCCACTTTTTTGACGCAAATCCAAAAAACGTTAAACTACTAACCAACAAGTCAGTAATTATGAGCTTACCCCAAACCCTGCGTGAACTCGTCTTCCCCGCCCCGCACAAGCGCGAGCGGCGCAAAGAGGCGCGTCCGGGGGAACTGCTTGACGCAGCTTTGGCCCTTTTTGTCGAAAAAGGCTATGCCGCTACCAAAGTTGAAGAGGTGGCGCAGCGCGCTGGGGTATCCAAAGGCACCCTGTTTTTATACTTTGCGAGCAAAGAAGAGCTCTTCAAGGCGGTTGTTCGTCAAAATATTTCAGGCAATTTTTCGGAATTTAATGCAGCCCTCGACGAATTTGAGGGCAGTACTGCTGACTTACTGCGTATTTTTGTGCACGCTTGGTGGGACCGAATTGCAGCGTCACAAGGCGCAGGCATCATCAAACTTATGGTTAGCGAAGGGGCGCAATTTCCTGAGTTGGCCGATTTTTACCGCGTCGAAGTCGTTGAACCGGGCACGCAATTGATTCGCCGTGTCCTAGACCGTGGAACACAACGCAGCGAATTCCGGCTTTTGGATCCTAACTATGGTTTTTACGCCGTCCTGGCGCCCATCATGTTTGTGGAGCTTTGGAAAAATGCGCCTCATTTATCTGGCGCTGACGGATTGTCTATGAATGTAAGCAAGTACCTCGACATGCAAATTGATATTTTGCTTAATGGCTTAAGTTTGCAAGCCCCTGCAAATTTTTCCAGTTGAACCGCTATTTCGCCCCACCCCTTTTTCAATCTGAACCTTTCCCCTATGAAACTCAAAGTTAAATGGATTGCCTTGGCGCTGGCTGTGGTTTTGCTGGCCGCAGGTGCGGTAAAAATGGTTACCGCAAAAAATGCGCAAAAGCAAACTTTACAAGCCCAGCAGGCTGCGCAGGCCAACGCTCCCACGGTTCAACTGTCAGCCACAGACGTACTCGAAGTCCAAGAGGTGGACCTGCAACAGGGCCTCGCTATATCGGGGCAAGTCAAAGCGGTTAACTCCGCTTTCGTGAAAGCCCGCGTTGCGGGCGAACTACGTGAACTCTCTGTGAGAGAAGGTGACTTTGTTAAAGCAGGGCAAATGATAGGGCGAATCGATGCAACTGAGTATTTGGCCCGAGTACGCCAAGCGCAACAACAAGCCGAAGCCGCTAAAGCCCAAGTGGATATTGCAAAACGGAGTTTTGACAACAACCGTGCATTGGTTGACCAAGGTTTTATTTCTAAAACAGGGCTAGACGCCTCCTCCGCGTCGCTCGCTGGTGCGCAAGCGACCTTCCTGGCTGCTCAAGCGGGTGCCGACTTGGCGCAAAAATCGCTCGATGACGCCATCGTCCGAGCGCCGATTAGCGGACAAATATCCCAGCGATTAGTGCAAAGCGGTGAGCGCGTTGCGATTGAAGCGCGCATGGTAGAAATTGTCGACCTGAGTCGCCTAGAACTTGAAATCAGTTTGGCTGCCGGTGACTCTATCCATGTCAAGGTTGGCCAAAAAGCCCAACTGACGGTGGATAGCAGCGGCCAATCCATCACTGCAACCGTTGCACGGATAAATCCAAGCGCTACCGCCGGCAGTCGCGCCGTTCTGGTCTACTTAAGCCTCGATAAAAGCGCTCAACTTCGCCAAGGTTTTTATGCGCAGGGACTATTAGCGACAGGAACACAGGTCGTGATTGCCATCCCCTTGAGCGCAGTGCGCACCGACAAACCCCAACCTTATGTCCAGGTTTTTGAAGACGGAAAAATTCAACATCAAACCGTTGGGCTTGGTAGCCGTGGAGAATACCAAGGTAAAACAATGGTGGTAATTAATGGGCTTAGCAAAGGTAAAAAAATACTCGCTGGTGTGGCGGGACCTATGACAGTTGGCACGGTGGTCAGAACAGAAGGCGCAAAGTAATTTATGTGGTTTACCCGCGTTAGCCTTCAAAACCCCGTTTTTGCCACCATGGTCATGATGGCCTTGGTCGTATTGGGCCTGTTTTCACTTCAGCGCATGCAGGTTGACCAGTTCCCCAATATTGATTTTCCAGTGGTGGTGGTGATTGCGGACTACCCCGGTGCATCCCCCGAAATTGTAGAAAGCGAAGTCTCCAAAAAGATCGAAGAAAGCGTCAACTCGATTGCCGGTATCAACGCGCTCACCTCGCGCAGCTATGAAGGTCAGTCGGTGGTGGTGATTGAGTTTGGGTTACATGTCGACGGCCGAAAAGCAGCTGACGACGTGCGTGAAAAAGTGGCCGCCGTCAAACCTCTGTTACGCGCTGAAGTCAAAGAGCCACGTGTACTGCGTTTCGATCCGTCCGCTAAGGCAGTGTGGTCGGTTGCAGTTTTGCCCGACACCACGTCAAACACACCGGCAATGTCTGCAGTTGAACTAACCAATTGGGCTGAGCAAATTTTTAAAAAGCGCCTAGAGAATGTTCGCGGTGTTGGTTCGGCAACTGTGGTGGGTGGAACCAAGCGCGAAATTAACGTCTACCTCAATCCCCAAGCGCTCGAAGCCTTTGGCATCACGCCCGACCAAGTCGTTAGCGCAGTTCGTAACGATAACCAAGACCTTCCGGTAGGTAGTATCCGGTCTTTAGAGCAAGAGCGTGTGATCCAAATTGCTGCTCGGATGCAACGTCCTGAGGATTTTGGAAAGATCATCGTTGCGAGAAAAAATGGGGCACCGATTCGGGTTGATCAACTGGCGCAAGTGCGAGATGGAGCCCAAGAGGTTGAGAGTTTGGCGTTGTATAACGGGCAACGCACCTTACTGGTGACAGTCCAAAAATCGCAGGATGAAAACACCATTGCAGTGGTTGACGGTCTTCAAAAAACACTTATTGAACTTAAAAAACAACTCCCACCAGGCATCAAACTAGAGCAGGTCAGCGATGATTCTCGTCAAATTCGTGTTTCCGTTGAAAACGTTCGACGCACACTTATTGAGGGTGCACTTCTAACGGTATTGATCGTATTTTTATTTTTGAATTCATGGCGCTCTACAGTCATTACAGGACTCACCTTACCGATCGCATTGATCGGCACATTTCTTTTCATGAACATGCTGGGGTTTACGATCAACATGATCACCATGATGGCTATGAGCTTGTGCGT
>SXSX01000074.1 GCA_005793295.1 Burkholderiales bacterium
ACCAGGCCGCCTCCTTATTTAACCTGGAGCGGGCTGGCCATGTTTACAGCCGCATCAGCAACCCGACCAACGCGGTTTTGGAACAACGTGTTAGCGCCCTTGAAGGCGGTATAGGCGCTATCACAACGGCCAGCGGACAAGCGGCATTGCACTTAGCGATTTGCACCCTGATGGGCGCGGGATCCCACATCGTTGCCTCTACCGCCTTGTATGGGGGCTCACATAATTTGCTGCACTACACCCTACGCCGCTTTGGTATTGAGACTACTTTCGTTAACCCCAACGACTTAGATGCTTGGCGCGAGGCGGTTCGCCCCAATACAAAATTATTTTTGGTGAAACGGTGGGCAACCCGGGGCTCGACGTTCTTGATATTGAAGCGGTCAGCGCTATTGCCCACGAGCACGGCGTTCCGCTTTTGGTGGACTCCACCCTCACCTCGCCTTGGCTGATCAAGCCTTTTGATCATGGCGCAGATTTGATTTATCACTCTGCCACTAAGTTTTTGTCGGGCCACGGAACCGTGGTCGGCGGTATTGTGGTTGACAGCGGCCAGTTTGATTGGGAGCGCTCAGGAAAATTTGCCGAGCTCAGCCAAGTTTATGCAGGATTTCACAACATGGTGTTTACCGATGAAAGCACTGTCGGCGCGTTTTTGCTACGCGCTCGCAGGGAAGGTCTGCGCGACTTTGGGGCGTGCATGAGTCCGCACACGGCTTGGCTGATACTGCAAGGCATTGAAACTTTACCGTTGCGTATGGCTCGTCACATGGGCAATACCGAACGAGTCGTTGAATTTTTGGCGAATCATCCGATGGTCTCGCGCGTGGGGCACCCGATGCTTGAAACCCATAGCAGCCACAAACTGGCTCAAAAAATACTGCCCCGAGGCGCGGGTTCGGTATTTAGCTTTGACATCAAAGGCACCCGCCTTCAAGGTCAAAAGTTCATTGAAACCCTTAAAATTTTCAGCCACCTTGCCAACGTCGGAGATTGCCGCAGCTTGGTAATTCACCCTGCAAGCACCACGCACTTCCGTATGGATGACGCCGCTTTGGTTAGCGCCGGCATTGGCCCCGGAACCATTCGCTTGTCAATCGGACTCGAAGATCCAGAAGATCTTCTAGAAGACTTAAAGCGGGCTCTTAAAGCTGCGGAGAAAGCGGCTGAGAAAGCAGCTTAGTCACCCAGTCAGCAATCGCCATGGAGCTGGTCAATCCCGGCGACTCTATGCCAAACAAATTCACCAAGCCCGGGACACCATGCGTTTCAGGACCTTGGATTAAAAAGTCTGAGACGGGCGATTGCGGGCTGCTAATCTTGGGGCGTATGCCAGCGTAACCACTTTGCAAAGCGCCATCAGGCAAGGCGGGCCAGTAGGTTCGAACGGCAGCATAAAAAGCGTCAGATCGGCTGGCATCCACTTGGAAATCGTCTGGGGTATCGACCCACTGAACGTCAGGCCCAAACTTGGCTTGACCACCCAAATCTAAGGTGAGGTGAACGCCCAAGCCAGCTGATTCCGGAACCGGATAAATCAAACGGCGAAACGGGGCTGGGCTATTGAGAGTGAAGTAATTGCCTTTGGCGAAATAGGCCGTAGAAATATGTTGGGGCGCAAGGCCAGAGAATTGATGCGCCAAGGCCGGCGCCATCAAACCGGCCGCGTTGATCAAAGTGCGCGTGGCAAGGACCGAACCGTCGGCCATGGAAACCCGGTGCTGTGGGCTAGAGGTTTTGTCTGAGTCCAAATCGACCGATTCAACTGCTGCGTTCAAAACTACCATGCCGCCTGCGTTTTCAAGATCGCCTTGAAAGGAAAGCATTAGGCCATGGCTATCCACAATACCCGTGCTGGGAGACAAAAGTGCGGCAACACATTTCAAAGCACCCTCCATCGCCATCGCTTCTTGCGCGCTCAGCCAGCGCACATCGGTAACTCCGTTGGCGAGAGCTTGGTCTTGGATCGCTTTCAATTTGAGAATTTGGCTGGCCTGTGTCGCCACGATGAGTTTTCCACACAAACGGTGGGCAATGCCGCGCTCTTGGCAGTAAGCGACTAATTGCGCTCGCCCTTGAACGCACAAACTTGCTTTAAGTGACCCTGAGGGGTAATACATTCCGGCATGGATCACCTCGCTATTGCGGGCGCTGATGCCGGTTCCGATGGCATTCGCGGCTTCAAGCACCATGACTTCGCGCCTTTGCAATGCCAACGCCCGGGCAACGGCCAAACCGACCACCCCCGCGCCAATGACGATGGCATCCACGCTATCGATTTCAGAATTTTGATTCACCACAATGTCTACGCTTATAAATTAGTCAATGAAACACGCTGCAATTGGGCACAATACGATGACATGCTTTTTCCACAAGGACCATTCCGTGCTCGTTAACGTCAACCACGCCCCTTTGTTCGCCTATACCGCAGGTAAAGCGTTTAACCCGAGTCTACCGACTGTGGTGTTTATCCACGGCGTTTTGAACGACCACAGCGTCTGGATTTTGCAAAGTCGGTATTTCGCAAACCACGGTTATAACGTCTTAGCGATTGATTTACCCGGCCACTGCAAGAGCGCAGGAAAGGTTCCAACTAGTGTAGAAGAAGCCGCCCAAAGCGTGATTGCCTTGCTCGATGCCCTAGAGATTTCGCAAGCCACCTTGATAGGTCACAGTTGGGGGGCATTGATTGCACTCGAGGCATGTGCATCATCCCCTGATCGGGTCAGTCATTTGGCTCTCGTCGGCGTTGCGTTTCCGATGAAAGTGTCGCCTGCCTTGCTAGATGCTGCTGTGAACGCGCCGATGAAAGGCATTGACATGGTCAATACGTATTCACACTCCACACTGGCCCCTCCTCCATCGACGCTTGGCCCTGGCACCTGGCTTTATGGCGGATCGAGGGCTTTGATGCGTCGGGTTTTGGCGAGTAACAGCGAAGAAAATACTTTTTCTATTGGCTTTAACGCGTGTAACAACTACACCAACGGCGAACACGCCATCAGCGAGGTGACATGCCCCGTGTTGTTTTTAATGGGTGAGAATGACCAAATGACACCTCCCAAAGCGGCGCAAAGTTTGGTCAAATTAGCCTCGCATGCGAAAACAGTTACCGTTCAAGCGGGTCACTCTTTAATGACCGAAGCCCCTGACGCGGTGCTGGATGCTTTGCTGCAATTTATAAAGAAATAAGTTTTACAAAACCTCTGCAAGCATGCAGGGGTGCTTCAACGTCTTAGACCAAAAATCTCCACCCTGAGGCCCTGAAGACAACAACAAAGCCCGAGCCAAGGGTTCAATCGGCGTCTGCGCAGGATCGATCAGTACGATAAAACGGGCGTCCCGCACTTCCCCTTGCTCTTCTTGCAAAAGACCGATCCAATCGAGCACCATGAGGGCTTCTGTTACTGGTTCTAATTGCAAAGAATCAACACTTAAGTGGTCACACAACTGCGTCATCGTTTGGCCTTTTGAGCGATGACCGTCAACTCCATGCGAGCGCGCCAATTGCAGTTGTTGAAGCACCTCCAAGGCCAATTGAAAACGCACACCTGGGCCGACTCTGCGTTTTGGCAGACCCGCCAATAAACTGGGCACATGGGCGGTGAGCGCAGCGCCCAACAGAACGATGACCCAAGCCAGGTAAATCCAAACCAACACAATAGGCAAGGTAGCAAACGCCCCATACACCGCAGAGTAGGTAGGCACTTTTGCTAAATAC
>SXSX01000075.1 GCA_005793295.1 Burkholderiales bacterium
GACTCGCTCACCCTGGGTTACGCCGGCGTGTATTCCAGCTTCTTACTATTTGCCAAGCGCGCAGGCGCCAAGTACGGGGTGCCGGCACGTGACTTACTCGTTGAGCTTGGACGCCGAGGCATGGTCGGCGGACAAGAAGACATGATTGAAGACACCGCCATGACCATGGCCCGCAACCGCAACTCAACCCAGAAAGCCGCTGCATGAAACTCGACCTTGCCACCATTGCCGCTCTTGCCGAACGGCTTGAAAACTGTGAACTGCAAGCGCAGGACACTACCAAAATCACCGACAACTACCCCGATATGGACTGGGACGACGCCTACGCCATTCAAGACGAATTGCGTCGGCGCAAAGTCGCGCGCGGTTGCCGAATTGTCGGCCTCAAAGCTGGCTTGACCTCGCACGCCAAGATGAAACAAATGGGCGTGGATACGCCAGTATTTGGCTTTATGGCTGACTACTACGCTGTGCCCGACGGTGGTGAATGCAGCATGAGTGAATTGATTCACCCCAAAGTCGAACCTGAAATTGCTTTTGTTACCAAGTCCGAATTGCGTGGACCGGGTTGCCATATTGGTAGCGTGCTGGCGGCCACCGACTTTGTGATGCCAGGTATTGAAGTCATCGACAGCCGTTACCGTGATTTTAAATTTGACCTGAAGAGCGTCGTAGCAGACAACACCTCGGCCGTGCGCTTTGTAGTGGGCGGACAGCCAATGGAAGTCTCTGGGGTGGATCTGCGTACCGTTGGCATGGTGCTCGAGAAAAACGGCCTGCCTGTCGCTTTCGGTGCGGGGGCAGCGGTCTTAGGTCACCCAGCAGCAGCCATTGCGATGTTAGCCAATCACTTGGGAGCTCGTGGTCAGTGCATTCCTGCGGGGAGCCTCATCTTGTCGGGTGGCATTACAGAGGCAGTGACCGTGCAGGCGGGCGATAACGTCACCCTTCGTGTCCAGGGCATGGGAAGCACAAGCCTGCGCTTTGTCTAAGACTATTCATATTTTAAACGGAGAATCTTTATGCCATTTGCTCAAATCTACATGCTGGAAGGTCGAACAGAAGAACAAAAGCGCGCAGTCATCGAAAAAGTCACCCAAGCCTTGGTTGAAGCCGTTGGAGCTCCGGTGAGTGCTGTTCGTGTGTTGATTCAAGAAGTGCCCAAAGCGAATTGGGGTATCGCAGGTGTCAGCGCCAAAGACCTGGGGCGCTGACATAAATCACGGCAGCTTTCTTCGGTTGTGTGTTTGTGTTCTTAGCGTTCTTGGAAAAGTTAAAAACAGAACTGCAACCTACTTCAACCCAAAATCAACATCAACGCCAAGCCCAGCATCGTCACTGCGATCAGTCCGTCCAGCAGTCGCCAAGCCCGCACCGTTTCAAACCAAGGTTGAAGCCAACGGGCACCGAAACCTAAAGCGCTAAACCAAGACATGCTGGCCATGACTGCGCCAGCGCCGAACCACCAGCGGCCCGCTTGCGGGCGTTGGTTCGCGAGGGTGCCGAGCAAAACTACGGTATCTAAATACACATGGGGGTTGAGAAACGTAAAACCAAAGCAAGCCGCCAAGGCCGCTTTCAAACTCAAACCCGGCGCATCGGTGGGTAAAAGGCGCGAAGGATGCAACGCCCGCCACGCAGCGAAGAAAGCGTAGACCAATAAAAACCCGACGCCGGCGTATCGGCTGGCTGCTATGAGCCACGGATTGTCTTGAATCAAAGCGCCCGCTCCGCCAATGCCTAAGAGGATGAGCGCGGCATCCGACAGGCTGCAAAAAAGCACCAAAGGGGCGACGTGTTGGCGCAAGATGCCTTGGCGCAAGACAAACGCATTTTGTGAGCCGATGGCAACGATCAAAGCCAAACTCGCGGCGAACCCGGTCCAAAAATCTGCGTTCAAGTCGGGGTACTTTCGACCAAGCGGAGCAAACCCAGCAGGCTGTGCAAGGCGCTGGCTTGGCGCACAGCGGCGCGATCGCCTTCAAAGTGGCGGACTTCGCTGTGTGGTCCTTGCGGCGTGGCCCACGCAAACCAAACGGTTCCCACGGGTTTGTCTATGGTGCCACCTGCTGGCCCTGCTACGCCGGTGATGGCTAACGACACGTGGGCCTTGGAATACAACAAAGCGCCTTGCGCCATCGCGCTTGCAACGGCCTCGCTGACCGCGCCGTGCTGCGAAATCAAGGCGGTATCCACGCCTAGTTGTTGTATTTTTGCGGCGTTAGAGTAGGTCACAAAGCCGCGTCCAAACCACGCGCTTGAGCCTGCCAAGTCGGTACACGCCGCGGCAACCATGCCGCCAGTGCAACTCTCCGCGCTGGCCAGCATCCACTGCTTTTGCAAAAGTACGTGCGAGAGGCGAAGAACCGCGTGTTGCGTTTGCATGGAATGAGTGAGGGTATTCGTATCGGTCATCAAATCCACCGCCAAACAGCAATGACTAACAACGTGCACATGGCAGCGACCAAATCATCAAGCATGATGCCCGCTCCGGCTTTCAACCAAGCAAAGCGGTCACTCGCAGGGTCTGTGCCGTGAAACAAGCGGTCGGCCCAACCGACCGGGCCGGGTTTCACCGCATCAAAAAAACGAAACAGTCCAAAGGCAAACAGCTGGCTCCACACGCCCGTGGGCATGGCTAACCACAACACCAACCAAAAAGCGACGATTTCATCCCAAACGATGCTGCCCGGATCCAGTACGCCCATGTGCTGAGCCGTGCGAGAACAGGCCCACCAGCCCACGGGCAGCGACACCGCGATCACCACGGCCCAGCGCAGGTCGTTCATCCAAGGCGATAGCGCAATAAATGCAACCCACGCCCACAAGGTGCCGACGGTCCCTGGGGCAAAGCGGCTCAGGCCCGAGCCAAAACCCAAGGCAATCCAATGGGCCACATCACCGCGCATAAAACGCGCTGTGGGACGGGCCGCAAAGGTGGATGTACCGGTAGGGAACAAAGTTTCGGGTTCGCTCATGGCGACATTATCCAGGGCTAAAGTGGTCAAACGAAGCGAAGTCACCAACGGCTAGGCTAGGAAGGACTTTGCCGCTGGCATCCATCAGCGTGATGCCATGGGCTGAGACCACTTTGCCAATGCGCGTGACACGCGTGGCGCTTTGTTCGGCGGCTTGTGTAACGGCCAAGCGTTTGGTTTCAGACGCAGTAAACACCAACTCGTAATCGTCGCCGCCGCCTAAAACGCATTGGGCGGCGAAGTCGCTGCCAAAGACTGCGTCAAAGGCGGGCGCAGCGCCGGGGTAATTTTTGCGAGTCGCCAATAAGGATAAAAGCGCATCCCATTGGAGCTCTGCGCCCCGCTGTGAGCGTTCCAAAATATGGCCTAAGTCGCCACGCAGCCCATCGCTCACATCGGCGCAGGCCGTTGCCACTCCCCGCAAAGCCAAGCCCAAAGTCACGCGAGGCTTAGGCCACTCCAATCGTGCCTTCGCAGCGGCCATCACCGATTCAGGAAGTGCGATTTTTCCTTGTAAGGCACGCAAGGCCAAGGCCGCATCACCCACACTGCCGCTGACATAAATATCGTCACCCACCTGCGCGCCGCTGCGCAACAAGGCGCCTGTGGCGACGCCATGAGACGCGGCCTCTGTGGGTGTGTTCGGGACTTCACCGAAGACCGTGATGGTGATCGTTAAAGGCCCGCGCGTGGTGTCTCCGCCTATGAGTTCGCAGCCATGGGTTTGGGCTAAATCAAAGAGGCCTTTTGAAAACGCCTCCAACCATGCGTTCTTCACCTCGGGCAGCGCCAGAGCCAAAACAAAAGCAACCGGTCGGGCCCCGCAGGCAGCCAGGTCGCTGAGGTTCACGGCCAAGGCTTTGTGGCCCAGTGCTTGGGGGTCAACGTTCGCAAAAAAATGCCGACCACTGATGAGCGCGTCGGTAGAAATCGCCATGTGCATACCCGCGCTTGGGGCCAGCAAGGCGCAGTCGTCACCCACACCCATCACCGCACGGGGCGTGGGCCAGGTAAAAAACCGCTGGATCAGGTCGAACTCGCCCATGAACGCCTTAGCCCGACTCGGCAAAATTAATGCAAGGTGCGTTTGCCGCCGGCACCCGAACTGCTGAGGGCGTCGAGCACAAACATGGGAACGTCAACATCAAACTTCTCGCCGTCTTCGGCTACGCAAAAAAAGCTTCCATGCATCGTCCCGGTGGGAGTACGTAAGCGGGTGCCGCTGGTGTATTCAAACGACTGCCCGGGTTTAAGCAGCGGTTGGTGGCCCACCACGCCCAAGCCTTTGACCTTTTCTGTGTGGCCGTTGGCATCATTGACGTTCCAAGTTCGGGAGATCAATTGGGCAGGGATTTGGCCGGTATTGGTGATCGTGATGCTGTATGAAAACAGGTACTGCCCTTGTTCGGGCGACGATTGCTCGGCCAAGTACAGGGGGACGACATCAACGCGAAACTGGTAAACAAAAGAAGGCTTGGACATAGCCCAATGCTACCTGCGAAAATGGGCGAAGATACGAAGCCAGCCCAAATCCCTTTTAATTCCATTCCCCTATGACCTACCGCATTGCCCCTTCTATTCTTTCTGCCGACTTTGCCCGTCTGGGCGAGGAAGTCAAAAACGTCATTGCCGCCGGTGCCGATTGGATTCACTTTGACGTGATGGACAATCATTACGTCCCCAACCTCACCTTCGGCCCCATGGTCTGCCAAGCCTTAAAGCCCCACGCCAAGACCGCTGCGGGCGTGGCCGTTCCGATTGATGTGCACCTGATGGTTGCGCCGGTGGATGCGCTCGCGGCGTCGTTTGCCGAGGCGGGCGCAGACCTGATTAGTTTTCACCCCGATGCCTCAGGCCACGTGCACCGCAGCATTCAAGCCATTCACTCCAAAGGCGTCAAAGCGGGCTTGGTCTTTAACCCGGCAGAGCCTTTGGATGTTTTAGATTGGGTGATTGAGAATATTGATTTGGTTCTGATCATGAGCGTCAACCCCGGCTTTGGCGGGCAAAGCTTTATTGATTCCGCGCTGCGCAAAATTGAAGCGGTTCGCAAACGCATCGACGCCTGCGGCAAAGATATTCGCTTGGAAGTCGACGGCGGCATCAAGACCGACAACATTCGACGCGTTGCTGACGCAGGAGCAGACACTTTTGTGGCGGGCAGCGCTATTTTTGGCAAGGCCGATTACAAGGGCGTAATCGACCAAATGCGCTTGGCCTTAAAGAAATAAAACCGGCGGGTTAGCGAACGGGCAGGACGATATCGCTGGTGCCCGGGCACACCGACCGCGCAAATTCCCGCGTGGTGTCCATGCAGCCTCCGGCTTCGGTGTACACGCCGCGCGGCTCCCGAAAGCGTTGCATTTTTTCAAGCAGCGGGGCGAGCTCCGCCGGATTTTGCAAACAGGCTTCAATCTGCGGAGCAATACGATCCTCATCGATGCGCTCTTCGCCGTCACTGTCGATGTAAAGGCCGTGTCGCCAGTGGTAAATCTCCACGCATTTTTGTGCCAGCGAATAAGGTTGTTGGTACTTCCAAAAATTGCTGAATAAGCCGTTACCTAAATACACTACCCATGAGCCCTCAAACCCAGAGGCCTCGGACGACGTCGCATCCGGGTTACGAAACCAAACCCGGTCTCCGGGGACAAAATACGTCGCTGGCAAAGGCGCTTCCATGGTTCCGAGCTCTTGTAAAAACACACTGTGAAAAGTGCCTGAAACAATCGGGCCTGTGCGCCATAGGTTTTGTATTTGCGCCAACAAGCCCGGGTTGCAGTGGGCTAGTTCTTGCGCAATCGCCAACAAGATCACGTACTCACTTGCCCGGTAACAAGAAAAAGCGAACAGGCTGCCAGAGACTGCGGGTTGGGTGGCTTTGGTTAAAGCAGTAATCAAAGAAACCTCTGGCAACAAAATAAAGCCAAGGTCTTCGTCATAACGCCAGCAATCTAAGGGGCGGTCTAAAGCGTGGGTATTGAAAGCCAGTTGGGTGTTTCGCGCTGCAATAACAATGTTCGCCCGAATCCTTACCGCCGAGTGCCACTCTTGCAAACTTGGAAACTCTACACACTGGGGCCCCAAGAGCAGCGTGATCACAATTTCACGAAGCAAGTCGTGGTGCGAACCGGCTGTGTCGAGGTGAAGCGTATGACAAATATCAAGCGTATTGAAGTCGGGTGCCCACGCTTGCGTTGGGCCAGAGAGCAGATTCAATTGCAAAAAGGGGCCCGCGCCGTCTTCGCCGTGCGTGAGCGCAATCCAAGGTTCCAAGTCTAAGGCGTTAAAGGGTCTTAAAACCGCATCGCATGTCAAAAGGGCAGGACTCTGCCCGCTTGCGCGCACCAAGATGCCGCAGCGTGGGGTTGTCTCTTCGGTCTGACTTGCATGGGCTATGGTTTGTCTCCTGCAGCCTGCTCGCTATTTTTTGCAATATACCTGATCCTTAAACGCTAAAAACATGATCTAGCGCAAGACGGGTAATTTTGGTTCGTCCACACTCAAAGGATCTTTATAAACGACGTAAAGCCTTTCAGTGTTCGCACCCATATGAAAAAATATTTCTCCATTTATGGCAAATCCATGGCCTTGGCCAGTGTGGTGTTGCTCTTGGTCGTGTTGCTAGCTTATGTTGCGCTAAGGGCTGGGCCGCTGGCACCGATCGAAGTGACGGTAGAACAGGTCGCAAGCAAAGCGCTGCAACCTGCGCTGTTTGGAATTGGAACAGTTGAGGCTCGGTTTACCCACAAGATTGGACCCACTGTGGCGGGTCGAATTAAGCGGGTCGATGTGCAGGTGGGCGACAGCGTCAAGGCGGGACACCTTTTGGGTGAGATGGACCCGGTAGATTTAGACGACAAAATTGCAGGCCAAGAAGCAACGGTCAAGCGGGCGCAGGCCAGCGTGTTGGCTGTAGAAGCACAGATTCAAGAGGTAGCCGCCCGAAAAGCATTTGCGCAAGTGCAAAGCCAGCGCTACGCCTTGTTGTTGGTATCGCGTTCAGTGAGCGAAGAAGGCGCTTCTATCAAACGCCAAGAATTGGAAATCGCCAATGCGAGCTTTGCGGCCGTACAGGCCAACTTGGATGCATCAAGACAAGAACTTCTTCGTGCCAAGGCAGATCGGGAAGGGTTGTTGCGGCAAAGAATGAATCTGCGATTGATCTCGCCTATCGACGGCACCGTCAGCCGGCGCGATGCAGATGCAGGAACAACCGTGGTGGCAGGTCAATCCGTGGTCGAGGTGATTGAACCGCAAAGCGTGTGGGTGAACGTCCGATTCGACCAACAAAGAGCGCAGGGGCTGACGGTGCCTTTGCCCGCAAAAATAGTGCTCCGCTCGAAAACAGGTGAACCCTTAGAAGGCCGGCTGGTTCGGGTCGAGCCGCATGCTGATGCAGTCACAGAAGAAGTTTTAGCCAAAGTAGAAATCACGCTACGCCCCGGGGTGCTGCCGTCCATCGGGGAGTTGGCAGAAGTCAGCGTGGCTATGCCAGCACAAGCCGTTTTACCTGTGGTTTCCAATGCCAGCTTGCAACGGGTTGATGGCAGGCTAGGTGTATGGGTGATTGACAATGAACAATTAAAGTTTGTACCCGTTAAAACAGGTATGAGTGACTTGGAAGGACAAGTTCAAATTTTGCAAGGTCTCATCGGCGGCGAGCGCGTGGTGGTTTACAGCCACAAGGCCCTCAAAGCCAGCAGCAGAATCAAAGTGGTTGGAAGCATCGCAGGCGTTAAACCATGATTAGCTTAGCTGGCCGTGACATCTTGCACGCCTGGGGTAAGTTTGTATTTACCGGCATCGGTTTAGGGTTGCTGATCGGTGTGACGCTGACGATGGCTGGCGTTTACCGAGGGATGGTAGATGATGCCAACGTCTTGCTTGATAACAGTGGAGCAGATATGTGGGTGGTGCAAAAAGACACCCAGGGCCCTTATGCCGAGGCCTCGAGTTTGAATCAAGATATCTACCGCGAGATTTTGGGGATGCAAGGTGTAGCCCGGGTAGCCAATATCACGTATCTCACCATGCAGGTCAGTTCGCTGACAGATCAAAAAGCCCATGACGTACGTGCCATGGTGGTGGGTATTACACCCGATGGAGCAGGGCATCCTGGCCAACCTGGCTATTTGGTGCAAGGCCGACGTATAACGCGCGGGCACTATGAAGCCGTGGCCGACATCGCTGCTGGTTTTGCGTTAGACGAGCGTATTCGCATTCGTCGTAACGTTTACACCGTGGTGGGTTTGACCCGGCGCATGGTGTCTTCGGGCGGTGACCCGATGGTGTTCATTCCTATTAAAGATGCCCAAGAGGCCCAATTTCTAAAAGACAACGATGCCATCGTGGCGCAAAGAGCTCGAACTGCGCAAAGCCCCGCGCTCAATCGCCCTGGGGTTCCGGGATTGTTAGATGCCGTACTGGCATCACAAAGTAGCAATACCTCCGTCAATGCGGTGTTGGTGCAAGTGGCACCTGGTTCAGACCCCGATGCCGTGGCTGAACCGATCCGACGCTGGAAGCACCTGAGTGTATATACCCGCGCACAGATGCAAGGCATCTTGATAGAAAAACTCATTGCCACAGCGGCAAAGCAGATTGCGATGTTCTTGGTGATATTGGCCATCGTCAGCGCGGCCATCGTGGCCTTCATCATCTATACGCTCACGATGGGAAAAATTCGTGAAATTGCAGTCCTCAAACTCATTGGCACGACAAACCGAACGATCGCATCAATGATCATGCAACAAGCGGTGGCTTTAGGCTTAATTGGGTTTGTGGTGGGTAAAGTCGCCGCCACTTTTTGGGCACCGGTCTTCCCAAAATATGTGCTCTTGGAGTCAGGCGACGCGGTGAGTGGGTTGGTAGCCGTTGTGGTGATTTGTATTTTGGCAAGCGTGGTTGCTATACGCGCTGCGCTCAAAGTAGATCCTGCGGAGGCAATTGGTGGATAGCACAATGACGCTAGCCAGTGGGCGAGGCATTCGGATTGAAGGCCTCACAAAACGCTATGGCCAAGGCGACACAGCGGTGGACGCGCTCAAAGGCGTCAACATGGTAGTCAGCCCAGGCGAAGTCGTCGGCCTGGTAGGTCCATCCGGATCTGGCAAAAGTACTTTGCTGAAGTGCTTAGGCGCAGTGATTGAGCCCACCAGCGGAAGAATGGTTTTAGGGCAAGACGTTATTTACAACAACGGTTGGAAAATCCCAGACCTGCGGGCTTTACGCCGCGACAAAATTGGATTTGTCTTTCAAGCGCCCTATCTCATACCGTTTTTGGATGTCACGGACAACGTGGCATTGCTGCCTATGTTGGCCGGAGTGCCCAATGCAGAAGCGCGCAAACGGGCTGTGGTTTTGCTAAGTGCCTTGGACGTACAGCACCGCGCCAAAGCCATGCCCAATCAGTTGTCGGGCGGCGAGCAACAGCGGGTATCGATTGCAAGGGGGTTGGTCAACCGCCCGCCCGTGATTCTTGCCGATGAACCTACCGCGCCCCTTGACAGCGAACGCGCCTTGGCCGTCATTCGCATCCTCAATCAAATGGCCAAACAATTTGATACAGCCATCATCGTTGTGACTCACGATGAAAAAATCATCCCAACCTTCAAGCGGATTTACCATATTCGTGACGGAGTCACCCACGAAGAAGTGGGCGAAGGTCGAAGTACCGATGTTTAATTATTTCGAATTGGTTGATTGCAGTCCCGCTCTTGCACTCACAGGAAACAACACCTTGAGCCTGCTTAGAAAACCACAATCAGGGGGTAAATCATGAAACTCACTTTTTTAGGTGCTGCCCGCGAAGTCACAGGTTCTTGCTACCTGATAGAGACGCAGCAATGCCGATTTTTAATTGACTGCGGCATGGTTCAAGGTGGGCGCGATGCGCCACTACGCAACCACACGCCTTTTGCATTTGATACGCGCTCCATTGACTTCGTTCTGTTAACCCACGCCCACATTGACCACAGCGGCTTGGTGCCCAAGTTAGCTTTGCAGGGATTCAAGGGCCCGATTTATACAACGCGGGCGACGGTGGATTTACTGGGAGTGATGTTGCCAGACAGCGGGCATATTCAAGAGTCTGACGCAGAGCGTGGCAGACGCCGCCATGGCGTTGAGGCGTTGGGCCCGCTTTATACCGTGCAAGATGCCAAGGACAGCTTAAAGTTGTTGGAACCGATTGCATATGAAAAAACGTTTCAGCCGCATCCCAGTGTGTCGTGCTGCTTTCATGATGCCGGCCACATTTTGGGTTCTGCAATTTTGGAAATTTGGGTCACCGAAGGAAACCAGACCCGAAAAATCGTGGCCTCAGGCGATCTGGGGCAACCCGGTCGGCCGATCCTGCGCGACCCAAAGCGCATCGCAGAAGCTGATGTTTTATTGATGGAATCTACCTACGGAGACCGCAACCACAAAGACCTGCCCGCTACCTTGGATGAGTTGGCAGAAGTCGTGGAAGACACGATTCACCGCCGCCGTGGAAATGTCATTGTTCCGGCGTTTGCAGTCGGTCGCACCCAAGAATTGATCTACCACTTGCACGAACTCACCGAGCAAGGCAGGTTGAACCATCTCAATATCTATGTGGACTCACCGATGGCGGTTGCCGTGACAAAAATCACGCAAAAACATTTCGAGTTGTTTGATGCAGAAGCCCATCGCATTTCGCAGTGGCAATCGCAAGGAAAAAACTTGCCAAAAATGCATTACGTCACCGATGTTGTTGAATCGATTGCACTTAACACCGTGCGTTCTGGCGCCATCATTATTTCTGCCAGTGGCATGTGCGAAGCAGGGCGAATCAAGCACCACCTAAAGCACAACTTGGGCCGCCCAGAGTGCAGCATTTTGATTACCGGGTTTCAAGCGGGAGGTACTTTGGGGCGGCGCTTGGTGGATGGTGAAAAATCAGTGCGCATTTTTGGTGAAGACATCACGGTTCGTGCGACCATCCATACCTTGGGCGGATTTTCTGCCCATGCGGATCAACGCGCCTTACTCGACTGGGCGGGCGGCTTTACCAAGCCACCAGGGCGAACTTTTGTTGTACACGGTGAGGTCGCGGCAGCGGAGCGTTTTGCGGAGTTGCTCCGAGTCCAAAAAAATTGGAACGTTGAAGTACCTGAAATCGGACAGAGTTTTACTTTATGACCAAGCTCAATCCGACGGGATATACACCTGTCCGCATTCAAGAACCTGGTGCCCACCGTGCGCATGGCTGGGCCTTTTTGCGTTTGGGCTTCCGACCTTTTTATCTGGGTGCAGCTCTTTTTGCAATGGTGGCGGTTCCATTGTGGGTGCTTGTTTGGCTGGGTTGGTTGCAGTGGACGCCAGCAATTGCCTCCATGTGGTGGCACGCCCATGAAATGCTTTTTGGATTTGTAGCTGCGGTAGTCATCGGGTTTTTAATGACCGCTGGCAAAGCGTGGACGGGATTGCCCACACCGCGGGGCCCGGTGCTTGGCGTGCTAGCGCTGGTTTGGTTGGCAGCCCGGGTTGCGTTGTGGTGGGTTCCGTACGGGTTGTATGCCGCGTTAGATTTTGTGTTGCTCCCGACAGTTGCTTTGATTTTTCTGCGTTTATTGCTGCGCGCTGGGAATCGGCGCAACTTGCCGATTGCGGGCCTATTGGGTTTGATGGCTCTGAGCAACGGCGTGTTTCATGCGGCTGCAATGGGTTGGTTGGATCTGTCGCCGCTAGTAGCGCTCTACGCGATGCTTTCGCTGGTTGTTTTGTTAGAAAGTGTGATGGCGGGGCGCGTTATTCCGGGTTTCACCATGTCAGCCATTGCCGGCATTGAGATCAAGCCTTTGGCTTGGCTAGAACGCTGGGTTATGTTTTGTACAGGAGCGGGTCTGGTTCTTTGGATTTTTGCGCCTCCCAATCTCGCGCCTTTGACTGCATTGGTATTGGCAGGAGCTGCGTTTTTGCATGGTTTGCGCCAATCGCGTTGGTCTCCATGGGCGTGTCGTACACGCCCCATGTTGTGGGTTTTGCAGCTGGCCTATGCGTGGTTTCCCGTGGGGCTTGGCTTGTTGTCGTTGTCAATGTGGGGCTGGGTTTCTATCTCTGCGGGAGTCCATGCTTTGGCGGTTGGTGCGACTAGTCTATTGATTATGGGGATGATCACGCGCACAGCCCGCGGCCACACCGGACGAATGATTAAGGCATCAAAACGGGAGGTCACCGCTTTTGGCTTGCTGGTATTTGCAGCCTTTGCGAGAGTAGTTTGGCCCTTGGTGATACCACAGCAAATGACTTTAGCTGTGATAGTTTCTGCAATAGCATGGGCGCTGGCATTTTTGATTTATGTCATCACTTTTGGCCCATGGCTTGTGCAGACGCGCAAGGATGGTAAAGATGGATAACTCCGTTTCGAAAACCACCATTATCAAAACCCGCTGGGGTTTGGGTTCCAAATTGGCAGTGGTTGGTCTTCCATTTTTATTGGCTGCGTTGTTGTCAAGCGCAGCCACCTTGTGGGTGTCTTGGCAACTTGATGGCGGTGCTGCAGCAGTCAACGAAGCGGGGCGTATGCGCATGCAAGCCTACCGCATGGCTTTGGTGGTGAGCAGTCAGGAGCATGGCGAACTCATTGCTTTAGAAAATGAATTTTCACAAAGCCTCGATGTCCTTCGCCATGGCGATACCGAGCGTCCCTTGTTTATGCCGTGGGATGAAAAAGTACGGGTCAACTTTGCAAATGTCCAAACTGATTGGGCCAACTTCAAATCGAATTGGCTTGCAAAACAAAGCACACTTTCAACGACTGAACCTTCAGTATTGCGGGCTGAGACGGTTCAGTTTGTTGCAGACATAGACGTATTGGTCGCCAGCATTGAAGCCCATATGGCGCGATGGACATCGATATTGCATTTATTGCAAATGGGCGTTTTGTCGCTTGCCATTTTTGGCGCATCAGTTTTAATTTTCACAGGTTATCGGTTCGTTTTAGAACCCGTGAGCTTGATTAAAGGAGCGATCCAAAAAATTCAAGCTGGGGATTGGGGTGCTCGGGTGGAGCGGGTGACATCGGACGAGTTTGGAACCTTGGCCGACGGCTTCAACACCATGGCTGAACACCTGCAAAGGATGTACAAAAACCTAGAAACCAAGGTGAAAGAAAAAACCTTGGAGTTAGAAGAAAAAAGAGAGAGGCTTGAATCGTTGTATGAGGTTACCGCTATGGTGGCTAATGCGACGAACTTGGATGCGTTGGCGCAAGATTTTTCAAAAAGTATGTTGCGCATTGCGCGGGCTGACGCAGTGGCGGTTCGTTGGTCTGATCAAGCGAACCAGCGTTTCATCATGTTGGCTTCCAGTGGCTTGCCAAGCGCCATGGTCGAAGATGAACAATGCTTACATGCCGGAGATTGCCACTGCGGTGCGATTGCCACCAATCACGAGTTACGCGTGATCCCCATCCATGCCTTAGCCCCTGCGGCACTCCAGCATTGCGCAAAAGCAGGGTTCAGTACAGTCGTCAATGTCCCGATTCGAATTTATGAGCGGGTGATGGGCGAGGTCGATTTGTTTTTCCACGCACGGGTTTCGCCCTCGGAGGCGGAGCGCTCTTTGTATGAGGCGCTCAATAGCCACTTGGCCAGCGCCATGGAAAACCTGCGCTTAAATGCCCTCGAAAAAGAAGCCGCCGTATCCCAAGAGCGCCAGCTCATTGCCAGCGAATTGCATGACTCCATTGCGCAGTCCTTGGCATTTTTAAAAATCCAGGTCCAACTGATGCGCGACGCATTGGCTAGCGGCTCGAAAGAGGATATCCAAGCCGTATTACAAGACATTGACACCGGGGTGCGGGAAAGTTATGGCGATGTCCGTGAACTTTTGCTGCATTTTCGTACCCGAGCGAATACCGAAGACATTGAGCCAGCGCTGGCCACTACATTGCGCAAATTCGAGCACCAAACGGGCCTCGATACGTCGCTCCATATCGCGGGCCATGGCGTTCCACTTTCTGCAGATTTACAAATCCAGGTCCTTCACATCGTGCAGGAAGCTTTGTCCAATGTCCGCAAGCACGCGCGGGCGTCGAAGGTCTGGCTTGATGTGGTGCAACAACCTGCATGGCGCTTTGAAATTCGCGACAATGGTATCGGGTTTATCACTGACGCGCCGGGTCAAGATGAAACCCATGTGGGTTTACGTATCATGGCCGAGCGGGCCCAGCGTATTGGCGCAGACCTTGAATTTATTTCTACGTTGCAAAACGGGAGTTCTGTTATTTTGACCCTACCTTCTTCACAAACTGCCGCCCTATGACTGCGATGCTTGTGACTACAACACCTGCTTTGTGTGTCTTGCTGGTGGATGACCATACGTTGTTTCGCCGCGGTTTGTCTGCGCTTTTGTCGCGCGACTCCCGCTTAGTGGTTGTGGGAGATGCGGCAGACGCAGGTGAGGCACTGCGCCGCGCCCAAGAACTACAACCGGACGTTATCTTGCTTGACAATCATCTGCCTGGCGTCAATGGAGTCGATGCTATCCCCGCTTTGCACGAGGCGGCGCCGCGAGCCTGTATTTTGGTTTTGACAGTGAGCGAAGACGAGGGGAATTTGGCACGTGCACTGCGCAATGGGGCTGCCGGTTATTTGCTCAAAACAACCGAAGGCGAGGACCTCATTCAAGCGATCCTCAAAGCCCACGCTGGGGACAACGTCATTGCCCCTGAAATGACCAATAAATTGGTGGCTGCTTATCGAGGGGCGTCACATGTATCGGGTGCCAAGGACGCATCTGTTCAGAACGTAAGTACTCCATTGGACACTTTGTCCGCTAGAGAGAAAGAAATTTTGCGTGGCATTACCAAAGGCGAAAGTAATAAAGAAATCGGCCGCAATCTTGGCATTGCAGAGACCACCGTCAAAATCCATGTGCAACATATTTTGCGCAAGCTCGGAGTCAGTAGTCGCGTTCATGCCGCAGTCATGGCCTCAGAAAATCCTTTGATCTAACGCAAACACACGCTATTTTCTGGCCTCGCTAGTTCTTTAGAACGACCCCGCTCCGCTTAGACCTAGTTCTTCTGCACCTCCTCTCGCGTTCTAGCGAGGGATAGCGGGAACGCCGCCTAAAAAATACAGTCATACCAAGACACAAAGGAGTCGCGGTATGACACATAAAAGACAGGCGCTTTCCGTTTTAATCGTCAGCACATTGGCATTCACAGTGTGCTTCATGGTGTGGATGATGTTTGGCGTCATCGGCATTCCAATTAAAAAAGCACTGGACCTTAATGCTACGCAATTTGGTTTGCTGATGGCTACACCGGTCCTCACCGGTTCCCTGATTCGTGTGCCTTTGGGTATTTGGACCGACAAGTTTGGCGGGCGCATTGTGATGACCATTCTGATGGCACTCACCGTTCCGGCAATTTACCTGATGTCGTATGCCACCGCCTATTGGCATTTTTTAACCATCGGTTTGTTTGTCGGATTGGCAGGCGGTTCTTTTTCAGTGGGTACGCCTTATGTGGCGCGTTGGTTTCCTAAAAACCAGCAAGGGTTTGCCATGGGGATTTATGGTGCGGGTAACTCAGGCGCGGCCGTTAATAAGTTTGTGGCGCCGGCTTTGGTGGTGGCTTTTGGGTGGGCCATGGTCCCCCAAGTGTATGCCGCCATCATGTTTGGAACCGTTCTCTTGTTTTGGTTCTTCAGCTACAGCGATCCTACCCACTTGGTCTCGAGCGACGTGAAGTTTTTGGATCAACTCAAAGCATTGAAAGACCCCAAAGTGTTGAAGTACTGTCAGTACTACAGCATTGTGTTTGGTGGCTACGTGGCCTTGTCATTGTGGATGGTGCAGTACTACGTAGGTGAATTTGGTTTAGAGATTCGCTCAGCAGCATTGTTGGCCGCGTGCTTTTCTTTACCTGGTGGCGTGCTGCGTGCCGTTGGCGGGTGGCTGTCTGACAAATGGGGCGCCCACAGCGTGACGTGGTGGGTCATGTGGGTCAGTTGGATTTGTCTTTTCTTATTGAGTTACCCCCAAACCGATTTCACCATTGCCACCACTGCTGGACCTAAAACTTTCCATGTGGGATTAAACGTTTATCTATTCACGGTGCTGATGTTTGTTTTGGGTATTGCTTTTGCCTTTGGTAAGGCCAGTGTTTTTAAGTACATCAGCGATGACTACACCGGAAATATAGGAACTATCAGTGGCGTGGTAGGTCTCGCGGGCGGATTGGGTGGCTTTGTCTTGCCCATCATGTTTGGCGCGTTGATGGATCTCACTGGAATTCGTTCAAGCGCTTTCATGTTGATGTACGGCGTGGTGTGGGTCTCCTTGATTTGGATGTACTGGACCGAAGTCCGGCGCAGCGAAATCATGGGGAAAAACGCCACTCCCTTTAGCCTGCAAAACGTCATCCCTCATTAAATAAGGACCCCTAATGACACAAGCCTCTACTTCACGTGTTGATATCGGCGATTGGCGTCCCGAAGACGAAAAATTTTGGGGATCCACCGGTAAGAAAATTGCGTACCGCAATCTTTGGATTTCCATTCCCAACCTGTTGGTCGGCTTTGCGGTGTGGGGGATGTGGGGAATCATCACGGTGCAAATGCTGAACCTTGGCTTTCCCTTTAAGCCCGCGGAGATGTTCAGTCTCACCGCGATTGCCGGATTGATGGGTGCAACACTGCGGATTCCCGCATCCTTCTTCATTCGACTCTCGGGCGGGCGCAACACTATTTTCCTCACTTCTGTGTTGCTCATGATTCCCGCCATTTGGACGGGCATTGCCTTGCAAGACCAATCCACCCCCCTGTGGGTATTTCAAGCGTGTGCGTTTTTAAGTGGCATTGGTGGAGGCAACTTTGCCTGCTCGATGTCCAATATTTCTAGTTTTTTCCCAAAGCGCTTACAAGGCACGGGGCTGGGCTTGAATGCTGGGTTGGGAAACTTTGGTGTGACCACCATGCAGGTATTGATTCCCTTGGTCATGACCGTGGGCGTGTTTGGAGTGGCGGGCGGCGGCTCCATGGTCTTACTGAAAGACAGTGGTTGGATTTTGGGAAAAATTGCTGCAGGGACTCCCACGTACATTCAAAACGCAGGTTTTGTGTGGGCCGCGATTTTGCTGCCTTTGGTTGCAGCAGCATGGTTTGGCATGAATAACTTGCTGACCCTGTCGCCCAATTACGGAGGGACTTTGGCGGCGTTTGCAAAAATTCTCTACTTATGGGGTATTACTTGTGTTGTTGGCGCTTTGGGTTTGTACTTGTATTTGCCTGCCCCCACGGGTTTGGGTTTGCTCAATATGTGGGTGGCGTTGCCATTGATCATCGTTAGTACCCTGGCTGTGATGAAAGTCGCTGCATTTGGCGAGATGAAATCCAACATCGGCAACCAGTACTCCATCTTTAAGAATAAGCACACCTGGTCTTTGACCTTGTTGTACATCGTGACTTTCGGATCCTTCATTGGCTTCTCTATGGCGTTGCCTTTATCCATTACGGTAATTTTTGGGATCAGCCATATCCCTGACGCTGCAGGCGTGATGCAGCACGTACTCAAAAATCCTAATGCACCCTCAGCCTTAACTTATGCGTGGATAGGCCCATTAGTTGGCGCCTTGATTCGCCCAGTCGGCGGTTGGATCTCTGACAAAGTCGGTGGATCTGTTGTGACGCAAATCATTTCTGCAATCATGGTATTTGCCTCTGCTGCCGTGGGCTACGTCATGATGCAGGCCTACGGTTCAGCCACGCCAGAGCAATATTTCTCTACCTTCATGTGGCTGTTCGTGCTCTTGTTTGCGGCCAGTGGCATCGGCAATGGTTCCACATTTCGAACCATTGGCGTGATTTTTGATCGCCAACAAACCGGTCCTGTCTTGGGGTGGACATCAGCGGTAGCCGCCTACGGTGCATTTATTGCGCCGGTGGTTATCGGAGCCCAAATCAAAGCTGGAACTCCGCAAGTAGCGATGTACAGCTTTGCCATTTTTTACGCACTCTGCTTGGTGCTGAACTGGTGGTTTTACCTGCGTGCAGGTTCTGAAATCAAAAACCCTTAAGCCTCCCACGTTACAGCGCAACCCCAATCTACTCGAGGTATTCCATGAGCCATTTTTTAGACCGACTCAGCTATTTTTCCCAACCCCGGGAAGCATTTTCTGCCGAACACGGCGTTACCACGGGTGAAGACCGGACGTGGGAAAACGCATACCGCGACCGCTGGGCGCACGACAAAATAGTTCGCTCGACGCATGGTGTCAATTGCACAGGCTCATGCTCTTGGAAAATTTATGTCAAAGGCGGAATCGTGACTTGGGAAACCCAGCAAACCGATGACCCCCGCACCCGCTGGGACATGCCTAACCATGAGCCGCGTGGTTGTGCGCGTGGTGCGAGTTACAGCTGGTATTTGTACAGCGCAAACCGAGTGAAGTACCCGTTGGTTCGGGGGCGATTGCTCAAGCTGTGGCGCGAAGCCCGGTTGTCACAAGACCCGGTGGACGCTTGGGCATCTATTGCCCAAAGTGATGCCAAGCTCAAGGCGTACCAGAGTGTTCGTGGCCTAGGTGGCTTTGTTCGTTCGAGTTGGGATGAGGTCAATGAAATGGTGGCTGCTGCCAATGTGTACACCATCAAAAAACATGGACCTGATCGCATCATTGGCTTCTCTCCGATTCCTGCCATGTCCATGGTTTCGTACGCAGCGGGAAGCCGTTACC
>SXSX01000076.1 GCA_005793295.1 Burkholderiales bacterium
CATCGCGCGAACGAGAAAGGCTTTGAATCAAACCTTCAATCTGTGATCGCTGCAAGGCAACCTCACTTAACTTCACTTCGGTCACCGCGAGTTTGGCAGCCGTTTCCATGGCGACGTCTTGGGCTTGGCGCGCAGTGGCGCGAGCCTCACTAGATTGTCCTAAAGAATCGGCACTTTGCCTAGCCAATTGCTCTTGAATCGAAGATAGTTTTTGCCATAGCAAAGTACTTGATACCAAGGCAACCGATGCCACCAAACCTGCAACCAGAAGCCACCGCTGGGCATTGCGTCGTGCAGGGGGAGCAGCTACAGGCGCTGGCGTCTCGAGGGGTGCAATGGTCATAGGCTCGATTCTATCGACGCAATCACTTCTTGGATCAAGGGACGTGACTCTAAAACCGTCCCAAAACCAACAGCATGCGCCGCTTGGGCAATCCTCGGATGGGTGGCGACTGCCTTGGCGTGCTGCCAATTTTGCTCAGGCAAGGAAGCAATCAGGTTACCCAAAGCCTCGGTGCTACTCAAAAGCCAAAAAGATCCATCACTGGCTGCGGCCATGATGCTGTTTTTTTCTTGAACACTCCACACCGGCGCTAAGCGTTGGTAAGCCACCACAAATTCACACAGACCTCCTGCATTTACCACCTGTTGCGCAAACCAATCACGCCCAACGCCATGGTCTGAAACGCCTTGCTCCCCCGAAACGCCACGAACGATTAATACCCGAAACCCAGGCTTCACTTGGCTTCGAACTTGCTGCCACAAGGCCTCTGAATCGAACTGCCCACCATCAAGCGTAGGTGAAACGATGGCTTGGGGGTCTGCACCAAGCGCCACCAACGCGGCGTAACTGCCAGGTCCTGTCACCATGGCTCTGGGGCGACTGTGGGCGGAAGTAAAAGGCGGCGTTAAACCTTGGGGTTGACTGGCAAAGAAATGGGTGACCGCGTTGCCGCTGACAAACATGACAGCGTCAACATCTTCTAACTGGGCCCAGGCTTGCGCTAAAGGGGCAAGATCTGAAGTGGGAGCAATGTTAATGAGAGGCACTGAAGCGGTATCAAAACCATGTTGCGTCAAACGCTCTATCCATGCCACAGCCTCTTTTTGGGGCCGCGTAACAATCACACGGGGCTTCATTTGCATTTTTTTAACTTGCAAGTCTGACTGCGGCTTGCAATTGCTTGGCGATCTGCTCGCCCAAAGCGACGGCCTCTTCCAAGGTGTGAACGGGATTTCGACCCTCAACGTGAACCACGCTACTGTCTTCCTCCAGATCGCCCCATGCAGCTCGCAAATACAGGGCGTCTGATTCAAAAACGGCATGAGCCGCCAAAGGCATAGAGCAGCTCCCACCCATCACGCGACTGACGGCCCTCTCTGCAGACACTGCTAAAAAGGTCGGTAGATGAATCAAATGCGCCAAGGCCTGCGCCACGTCTTCGCGGTCTTGTGAAATTTCAATACCCAAGGCACCCTGGCCAGCCGCAGGCAACATCTCACTGGGATCAAAAACCTGCCGAATACGCGCCTCCAAGCCGAGACGCTTTAACCCCGCTGCAGCCAACACAATCCCGTCGTATTGCCCGTCATCGAGTTTTTTAAGCCGGGTATCTAAATTACCGCGCAAAGGTTCGATTTTCAAATCGGGGCGCATCGCTCGCAACAAGGCCACACGGCGCAAGCTAGACGTACCCACCACCGCACCCTGCGGCAAGTCCTTAACCGTGGCGAAGCGGCCCGAAACCCACGCATCACGCGGATCTTCGCGCTCCATCACACAAGCCAGCGAAAAGCCAGGAGGCAGCTCCATGGGTACGTCTTTAAGGGAGTGAACCGCCAAATCCGCATGACCCTCTTCCAGCGCGGTTTCTAACTCTTTGACAAACAAACCTTTACCGCCCACCTTGCTAAGAGATCGGTCTAGGATTTGATCGCCCTTGGTCGTCATGCCTAAAAGCGTGACATCGTGTCCCTGTTGGATGAGAAGCGCCTTAACGTGTTCGGCCTGCCAAAGGGCCAGCCGGCTTTCGCGGGTGGCGATGGTGAATTGTCGCAATGTCGTAACCTATTCGTAATTTTGAGATAGTGTGAGAACCCGAGTGGATGCTAGCATGGGCTAAGCCCCATTTTCTCACTCTAAAAGCCCATGAAAACCGCCAACGCCGCAGCAACCGCTAAACGAGCTAAAGACAATGAACGCCCCTTAGTAGAAGATGTCCGGTTTTTGGGAAGAATTTTGGGTGATGTGATACGTGAACAAGATGGGGATACCACCTACGAATTAATTGAAACCATTCGCAAACTCTCCGTCGCCTTTCGCCGCGATGCAGACCACGACGCTGACAAAGCCCTCAAAAAATTACTCAAAAGCTTAAGCGCGGATCAAACCGTCAGCGTCATCCGCGCTTTTACCTATTTCAGCCATTTGGCAAATTTGGCCGAAGACAGACACCATATTCGACGCCGCGCCGTCCACGAACGTGCCGGTGACAGCCAAGAAGGCAGCATTGACGTGGCGATTTCACGTCTGCGTTGGGCAGGTATTTCCCCCAAAACCATTTCTCAAACGTTGGCCCACAGCTTTGTGTCACCGGTTCTTACCGCCCACCCCACCGAAGTTCAACGCAAAAGTATTCTCGATGCCGAACGGGCGATTGCCCAATTGCTCACGTTGCGCGATGAAATTAAGCAGCACAGTGCGGCTCAAGACCCCAAACGCGATGCGCTCACGCCGCGTGAACTGACCGCCAATGAAGCCCAAATTCGCGCTCGGGTAATGCAACTGTGGCAAACCCGCTTGTTGCGCTATAGCAAACTCACGGTTGCCGATGAAATTGAAAATGCGCTGAGCTATTACGAGTCCACCTTCTTGCGTGAAATTCCTAAAATTTACAACAGCCTAGAAAACATGTTGGGTCAACACCCGGTTCACAGCTTTTTGCGTATGGGCCAATGGATTGGGGGCGACCGCGACGGCAACCCGAACGTCAGCGCACAGACCTTGGAATACGCCTTGCGCCGCCAAAGCGAAGTGGCCTTGCGCCATTACCTGACCGAGGTGCATTTCTTGGGCAGCGAACTCTCTATCTCAGCCATGCTGACCGACTGCAGCCCCGAGATGCAAGCGCTTGCAGAGAGCAGCCCAGACCATAACGAACACAGAAAAGACGAACCCTACCGCCGTGCGCTCATCGGTATGTACGCCCGATTGGCCGCAAGCCTGAAAGAACTCACTGGCACCGATGCTGCCCGCCACGCTGTTGCACCCCAAAACCCCTATCGGTTAGCGCAAGAACTCATTGCGGACTTGCGTACGATCGAAAACTCCCTCATCGCCCACCATGGCCAAGCCCTCACTACGCAGCGACTGCACCCACTGATTCGCGCCGTAGAAGTCTTTGGCTTTCATTTGTCCACGGTTGATTTACGCCAGAGCTCAGACAAACACGAAGAAGTGGTTGCTGAATTGCTGCGCACCGCACGCATTGAACCCCACTACAGCGCTTTGGACGAAGCAGCAAAACGCAACGTCTTAATGCGCCTATTGCAAGATGCCCGTGGACTGCGTGTCCAAGGCGCCACATATTCAGCCCACACCCAAGGCGAGTTGGCGATTTTCTCCATGGCCAAAGTCATGCGAGAACGCTTTGGCAACGAAGCCATTCGCCACTACATCATCAGCCACACCGAATCGGTCAGCGATTTACTCGAAGTGCTTTTGCTGCAAAAAGAAGTAGGGCTCCTCAGTGGGACAACAGATGGGGTCGCCCACTGTGATCTGATCGTGGTGCCTTTGTTTGAGACCATTGAAGACCTGCGCAATGCTGCGCCCATCATGCGCGAGTTCTATGCCCTGCCCGGTATGGCTGAGTTGGTCAAACGCAGTGGCGCTGAACAAGACATCATGCTGGGCTATTCCGACAGC
>SXSX01000077.1 GCA_005793295.1 Burkholderiales bacterium
AGCAACGATCATGAAACGCTCAAGGTCGAGCGGCAATCCAAATCGCGATTCATCCCAAGCGACAGAGGCTATCAGCGAGTTCATCGCATGTTCGGTTTTATCTAAATCACCTGGACGCACATAGACTTGAAGCACATGGTCTTTGCCAGCGACTGAGGTGATTCGTTGCTCACGGCTCACCAATTGTCCGGCGACCAGCGCGAATAAATACGAGGGTTTTTTATGGGGATCGACCCACTTGGCAAAGTGGCGGCCGTCTTCCAAGTCGCCTTGCTCAACCAAGTTGCCGTTCGAGAGTAATACGGGGTAAAGCGCTTTGTCGGCCCGCAAGGTCACGGTGTAACTGGCCATGACGTCTGGGCGGTCTAGGAAATAGGTGATACGGCGAAAGCCTTCCGCTTCGCATTGGGTAAAAAAAGAACCATTGCTGACATACAGGCCCATGAGCTTGGTGTTTTTGACAGGTGCGCAAGTGGTGAAGATTTCGAGCTCAAAGGCATCCGTGCCTTCAGGCAAGCTCTCCAAGACCAATTGCTTGCCGTCCATTTTGAATGAAGTGCCTTGGCCGTTGACCATCACGCGGGACAAATTAAGGTCTTCGCCGTCTAAGCGCAAAGCCTGAAGCGGGGCATCGGGGTTGCGGCGCAAACGCATGGTGTTAAGCACGCGGGTTTTGGCAGGATCGAGGTCAAACGTCAAGGCGACGGTGTCTACCCAAAAAGCTGGGGCTTGGTAGTCGCCGCGGTGAACGGTGGTTGCGGGGGCGGCTCCCTCACGAAGTGTCAACATGAACGGGTTCTCCAAAGGTCTCAAACGCCTTGCTTGAGCGAGGCTTGAATAAAGGGGTCTAAATCACCGTCCAACACCTTTTGGGTGGCAGAGGTTTCGTAATTGGTACGCAGGTCTTTGATGCGGCTGTTGTCTAAAACATAGCTGCGAATTTGGTGGCCCCAGCCCACATCGGTCTTGGAGTCTTCGAGTTTTTGTTGTTCTTCTTGGCGCTTGCGCATTTCAAAGTCATACAAACGGCTGCGCAGGCGTTTCCAAGCCACATCACGGTTGCCGTGCTGGCTGCGTCCGTCTTGGCACTGCACCACAATGCCTGTGGGAATATGGGTCAGCCGCACGGCCGAGTCGGTTTTGTTGATGTGCTGGCCGCCAGCGCCACTGGCGCGGAAGGTGTCAACGCGAACATCAGAGGGGTTGATGTCGATCTCAATCGAGTCGTCAATTTCAGGGTAAACAAACACGCTGGCAAAGCTGGTGTGGCGCCCACCTGAACTGTCAAAAGGGGATTTGCGAACCAAGCGGTGGACACCGGTTTCGGTGCGCAGTAAGCCAAATGCGTATTCGCCTTCAATTTTGATGGTGACGCCTTTGATGCCGGCAATATCGCCCGAGGTTTCGTCTTCCACCGTGGTGGTAAAACCTTTGCGCTCGGCGTAGCGCAGGTACTGGCGCAAAAGCATGCTGGCCCAGTCGCACGCTTCGGTGCCGCCGGCGCCGGCTTGAATATCTAAAAATGCATTGAGCGGATCGGCGGGGTTGTTAAACATCCGCCTAAATTCCAAGCCTTCGATCGTGGTGGCCAGTTTGGCGGCTTCGCCTTCGATGGTGATTAAACCCGCTTCGTCGTTATCGTCCTTGGACATATCGAACAACTCGGTGTTGTCTGAGAGTTCCTGGTCAAGTTCGTCAAGCGTCACGACCACGCCATCCAAGGCTTTTTTTTCTTTGCCTAGTTCTTGGGCGCGTTTGGGGTCGTTCCAGACGGTCGGGTCTTCTAGTGAGGCGTTGACGGTTCGAAGCCGCTCCGATTTAGCAGCGTAGTCAAAGATACCCCCGAAGTTCGGCGGTGCGAGCGCTCAAGTCGCTAAGCTGGGTGCCAATGAGGTTGATGCGTTCTGCTTCCATGGTGCGGTTCCTGCGGTGTTTTTATACGGTTAGCCTCGCATTTTCTCACGGCCGGCGCATGGCACTTCGGGCCATAACGGGGAATCAGGCAATAAAACGCTCAATCAGGGCTGCCAAGACCTCGGGTTGGTCGTGGTGCATCATGTGGCCAGCGTCTTCAATGCGGGCAATTTCAACCTGAGGAACCACCTTGAGTCGCTCATGGTACTGGTCTAAAGTGAATTTGCCTTTCCACCAAAAGTCCAGACTGTTGTCAGAGGCTTCTACTGCCAAGACGGGCATGCTCAACCGCGCATACAGGGCTAAAACTTCTTCGACGCGGTATAAATTGGCGTTACTCAGTTTGTGTGCTGGTTCTCCCAAAATCGTCCACTGGCCTTGGTCGTTTTCATGGGCCCAGTGGCGCGAGAGCCAATTGGCCTTGTCGGCGCTCAGGCGGGGGTTGGTTTTCATGAGTCGGCGGGCAACGCCGCTGGCGGCATCATACGGGCGCAGGTCCATCTCACCCATGTGTAGTTTTTTTAGCTCATCCATCCATTTGGCGTAACGCTCAGGGGCTTGGTCGGGTGTGGTTGCTGGCATTCCAAAACCTTCGAGGTTGATCAAGCGGCGGATACGCTCCGGGCGCACGCCTCCGTACAACATCACCACGTTGCCGCCCATGCTGTGGCCGACCAAATTAACGGGCTGGTTGGGCGCATAGTGGTCGAGTAAAAAATCCAAGTCGGCGAGGTAGTCGGGAAACCAAAAATTGTCGACTCCGCCCGAGCCGGTTTGCCCGTAACCGCGCCAATCGGGTGCGATCACGTAGTGGTCATGGCTCAAGGCGTCTACGACAAATTGGTACGAGGCGGCCACATCCATCCAACCGTGGACCAGAACCAAGGGGGTTTTGGTAGGCGAGGGCGTTCCCCAAATTTGGACGTGGTAGCTGAGATTGCGAATTGGAATAAATTCGCTGCGAGAGGGTCTTTTTACTTGGTACATTCTGCTCATCATAAGGAGACTCTCGATGCCCCAGCGCCAAATTAGTCCAAAAAGTGACACCGCCGCCTCTAAAAAAGGCAAAAAACGGGGTGGCGTGCCTTTGGCCTACACCCAATTGCATCAGCAATTTGGATGGGATGTGCCACTCTATTTCAATATG
>SXSX01000078.1 GCA_005793295.1 Burkholderiales bacterium
GGCGGTTTAGGAAGTATCAGGACGTTTTTCTTGTCTACGTTCAGATCTCTCTACCGCCGTAAGCGCTTGAGAACCAAAAATAGCTAAAGTAAAAACGGATTGAAACCATGGGTGTCAATGTAGCACAGGTTTTGGGAGGGAAATATCAAGCGGTTCCGCCGACTGTCAAGCCATCAATGCGCAAGGTAGGTTGCCCCACCCCCACGGGCACGCTTTGGCCTTCTTTCCCACAAGTGCCCACACCACTGTCAAGCCGCATGTCATTGCCAATCATGCTCACCCGTTTTAAACATTCTGGCCCGCTGCCAACAATCGTGGCACCTTTGACGGGGTAGAGAATTTTTCCGTTTTCTACCCAATACGCCTCACTGGCAGAAAAAACGAATTTGCCAGAGGTAATGTCCACCTGTCCGCCGCCAAAGTTGGTGGCATACAGGCCTTTTTTGATGCTTTTCACAATTTCTTGGGGGTCTTTATCGCCGCCCAACATATACGTGTTGGTCATTCTCGGCATGGGAATGTGGGCGTAACTCTCACGCCGACCGTTCCCAGTCGGTGCGACGCCCATCAACCGCGCATTCATCGCGTCCTGGATGTAGCCCTTCAAAATACCGTCTTCAATCAAGACATTGCGTCCGCTGGTATTGCCTTCGTCGTCGACGTTCAAAGAACCACGGCGTTGCGCAATCGTTCCGTCGTCTAAGACCGTCACCCCTTTGGCTGCAACGCGCTCACCGATACGCCCACTGAATGCGCTGGAGCCCTTGCGGTTGAAGTCGCCCTCCAAACCGTGGCCAATGGCTTCATGTAACAAGATACCGGGCCAACCTGGTCCCAAGACCACCGTCATTTCGCCTGCTGGCGCGGGTCGGGCTTCCAAATTGGTTAAGGCCGCATGCACGGCTTCATTGACGTACTGGGTAATTTGCGCATCGTCAAAATACGCCAGGCCAAAACGCCCACCCCCACCGGCTGACCCCACTTCGCGGCGGCCTTTTTGCTCAGCAATGACCGTCACTGAGAGTCGAACCAAAGGACGCACATCCGCTGCGAGTGTGCCGTCGGCCCGCGCCACCAGCACCACGTCGTACTCCATCGCCAAACCGGCCATCACTTGGGATACACGTGGGTCTTTGGCACGCGCCAACGTTTCAACTTTCCCCAACAAAGCCACTTTGGTCGCACTATCGAGTGTGGAAATTGGATCGGTGCCGGAGTACAGGCTTCGGCTTTGGGCTACTTTGGGCTTAGCCACTTGAACCCGGCCTTTTTGCGATGCGCTACCGATAGTTCGAACCGTTCGAGCCGCATCTAACAAAGCGGCTTCAGAAATATCATCCGAGTAAGCAAAGGCTGTCTTTTCACCACTCACCGCGCGCACGCCCACGCCTTGGTCAATGCTAAACGAGCCCGTTTTAACGATTCCCTCCTCCAAACTCCAGCCTTCAGAGCGGGTGTATTGGAAATACAAATCGGCCTCATCAACATGGTGGGCTTTAATTTCACCCAGCGCACGGGTCAGATGGGATTCATCTAAGCCAAAAGGGGTCAGTAAAAGGGACTTGGCTGTCGCCAAGCGTTCGATGGTGGGTTCGCGAGAGATCATGGCGTTATTTTAGGCCTTGAGCCGATTCAGGGATTAGCTCTGAACCAATCGCCTCGCACTGGAAATGGACATCAGCATGCCCAAAGCCAACCCAAGTACCACCATGGATGTGCCGCCATAACTGATAAACGGTAATGGCACGCCCACCACGGGCAAGATGCCACTGACCATGCCCATATTCACGAAGGCATAGGTGAAAAAAATCATCGTGATACTGCCACTGAGCAAACGCGTAAACAAGGTCGGGGCCTCCATCGCAATCGCTAAACCTCGAAGTATCAAAGCCACAAATGCACCGATAAGCATGAGATTGCCCAAGAAACCAAATTCTTCGGAGAAGGCGGCAAAAATGAAGTCGGTGGTTCGCTCCGGAATGAATTCAAGATGGGTTTGGGTTCCCTGCATAAAGCCCATTCCAAAAAATCCGCCCGAACCAATGCCAATCATTCCCTGAATGATGTGAAAGCCTTTACCCAAAGGATCACGGGTCGGGTCTAACAGGGTGCAAATGCGTTGTTGTTGGTAATCGTGCAACAACGGCCAACGCATTCCGTCGGCGCACAAGGTTGTCTCAAACCCCACGATCAGTGCAATACCCACAACCCCTAATAACAAAGGCGGAACAATCAATTTCCAGCTGACCCCGGCAAAGAAAATAATAGACAAACCTGCCGCCATGACCAGCAAGGCTGTTCCCAAATCGGGCTGGCGCATGATTAAGCCCACAGGCAGGGCGAGCAAAACAAAAGCGACGGCGAAATCAACCACCCGCAACTGCCCCTCGCGTTTTTGGAACCACCATGCCAACATCAGCGGGACCGCCAATTTGAGAATTTCGCTGGGTTGTATCACGATGCCCACATTCAGCCAGCGCCTCGCGCCTTTTTTGGTGACTCCAAAGATAGCGACGGCTATCAACAGCCCCACCCCAAAAACGTACAAGGGTACCGCAATCGTTGCCAATCGCTGCGGAGGAATTTGGGCCACCACAAACATCACGAAAGCGGCAATGAGCATATTGCGGCTATGGTCTGCAAATCGGGTGCCGTGGTCGTAGCCAGAGGAGTACATCACCAGCAAACCGGCGCAGGCCAAAAGAAAAACCGCAAAAGCCAAAGGACCATCAAAGCCGACCAACCAAGGGGCGATGCGATTGCGAAGTGAAACTTTTCCAAATTGGGTTGCCATGCTGCGATTATCTCGCGGTCGCTGGGTCCGCGCCATGGGACAATCGCGCCTATGTTTGTATTGTTTGATGAAGCCGGAAAATTCATGGCCGGTCGGGTGCTGTCTGAAAGCGATGCCTCTGTGCAAGTAGAGCTCGACAGCGGCAAGCGCCTAAAGGTGAAAGCAGCCCACGTGCTGCTGCGCTTTGAGAAACCTGCGCCTTCCCAATTTGTAGCTGCGGCGCTGGCCTTAAGTGAGACCATTGAACTGGAAATGGCCTGGGAGTTCTCTCCAGAAGAGGATTTTGGATTTTCTGAACTGGCTAGGGACTACTTTTCTGAGCAAGCAACCCTAGAACAGCAAGCCGCCATGCTGTTTCGACTTTTTGAAGCACCTCATTATTTTCGTCGCGCCGGCAAAGGTCGCTTTCGAAAAGCCAGTGCCGAGATCATTGCCCAAGCCCTCGTGGCTCTGGAAAAGAAAAAACAAGTGGCAGCCCAAATTACCCAGTGGGCCCAATCTCTGGGATCGCGAGTTTGTCCTGAGCCAGTCACCGAGCAGTTGTACAAAATATTATTCAAGCCGGACAAAAACTCTGCCGAATACAAAGCCGTCGTAGAAGCATCACGTGCCACCCAAACCGGACCGCTGGAACTTTTACAGCGCTGTGGCGCCATCCGTTCGCCCTACCAGTTCCATTGGAAACGCTTCTTACTTGAAAACTTTCCCAAAGGCGTTGAGTTTGGCAAAGTGACTGCGCCTGCCGTAGCAGATCCATTGCCGTTGTCCTCGGTACAGGCCTTTTCTATTGACGATTCGGCCACCACAGAAATAGATGACGCCCTGTCCGTACAAGGGCTAGGTACTGGCACGGTCAAGGTAGGTGTGCATATTGCAGCGCCTGGGTTGGCCGTTTTACCAGGCAGTGATATTGACAAATTAGGGCGCGATCGGCTTTCCACCGTTTACATGCCGGGTTACAAAATCACTATGCTGCCGGATGCAGTGGTTCAGAACTACACCCTCCAAGAAGGCCGCAACTGTCCTGCGGTGTCTTTGTATGTCACGATGGACGAAGCCACGCTCACTATTCAATCGAGCGAAACCCGTTTAGAGCTTGTCCCGATTGCACACAACCTGCGACACGATCAACTTGACAGTGTGGTTACGCCCGAGTGGCTTGCGCATTCAAACCCTGATCCTGAAAATACGCCCCCCGCTTTGGTTGGTTTGCACCCTGACTTGGCTTTCTTGTACCGGCTTGCCAAAGATCTCAAGGCCAAGCGCGAAATCGTTCGCGGCAAACCTGAAACCTTTAATCGCCCAGACTACAACTTCAAACTCATTGGCAACGCAGGCGCACAACCCCAAGGCGATGAAGAGGTTGTTATAACGACCCGCCAGCGCGGCGCCCCATTGGATTTGATCGTGGCAGAAGCAATGATTTTGGCCAATAGCAGCTGGGGCCAATGGATGGCTGAGCTGGGTGTTCCCGGGATTTACCGCAGCCAAGCCTCCTTGGCGCCAGGCGTCAAAGTGCGCATGGGGACCAAAGCCCTACCTCACGCGGGCATTGGCGTTCCAAGTTACGCATGGAGCACTTCGCCCTTGCGACGCTATACCGACTTGGTCAATCAATGGCAAATCATTGCGTGTGTGCGACATGGAAAAACTGCGGCACTTGCGGCCTATTTCAAACCCAAGGACGCTGATCTTTTCTCTATCATTTCTAGCTTTGACGCGGCTTATAGCGCCTACAACGGATTCCAAGGTGCCATGGAGCGCTTTTGGACTTTGCAATACCTGAATCAACATCACACGACAGAACTGGTTTGTGGCGTATTCAAAGAAAACATGGTGCGTGCGGAAGAATTGCCTTTGGTTCTCCCTGTGATGGGCGCGCAAGGCTTAGCCCGCGGAGCGCGGGTTCGGGTAAAACTTGGAGAAATGGACCTGGTGTCATTAGATATCCATGGCAGCGTAATAGAGCGCCTTGACACACCGATGGACGGCGATTCGGAACCCTCCCAAGCCAGCGAGGAGCAGCAAGATGAAGACGAGATCACCGGGCCCATTGCCATTGCGGTGGACGTCAATGAAGCGCCTGCCATAGCGGAGTAAAGCATGGGCGGCATCCGCGATTGGCCATTCTTTCAGCGCATACCCACCATGGGAACTTTGCAATGGGCTTTGCTATTTTCCATCGCGCTGCATCTGGCTTTACTCAC
>SXSX01000079.1 GCA_005793295.1 Burkholderiales bacterium
CACAAGCTGCGTGACGACCCGATCCTTCGCTTCCTCATCGTCTCTTTGTCCTTCTACGGTATGAGTACCTTTGAAGGTCCGATGATGTCGATCAAAACGGTGAACGCCTTGAGTCACTACACCGATTGGACCGTGGGGCATGTGCACTCGGGCGCTTTAGGCTGGGTGGGCCTGGTCACCATGGGTTCGATGTATTACTTGATCCCGCGCTTGTTTGGCCAAAAGCAGATGTACAGCGTCAAAGCCATTGAAATTCACTTCTGGACGGCCACCATCGGTATCGTGATTTACATCGCTGCGATGTGGATTGCCGGAGTGATGCAAGGTTTGATGTGGCGTGCGATTAACCCTGACGGCACTTTGACCTACACCTTTGTGGAATCTGTCAAAGCAACCTACCCCTTCTATGTATTGCGTTTGTTGGGTGGTTTGTTGTACCTCACAGGCATGTTGATCATGTTGTGGAACACGCTTAAAACCGCAACCACTGGTCGCGCTGTGACAGTCAATGTGCCTGCTCCAGCGGTACACGCATAAGACAAGGACCTCATCATGTCAAACGAAAAATCTAAATCGGGTTTGTCCCACGAGAAAATTGAAACCAGTAATTTCTTGATGATTGTGCTGATTTTGCTGGTGCTTTTGGTGGGCGGCATGGTTGAAATCGTGCCTCTGTTTTTCCAAAAATCTACTACTGAACCGATCAAAGGCATTGCGCCCTATACGCCGCTGCAGTTGGCCGGTCGCGACATCTATACGCGTGAGGGTTGCTACAACTGCCATTCGCAGATGATCCGACCCTTTCGCGCAGAGACATTGCGCTATGGTCACTATTCCGTTGCCGGTGAGTCGGTGTATGACCACCCATTCCAATGGGGAAGCAAGCGCACCGGGCCTGATTTGGCCCGTGTAGGTGGAAAGTACAGCGATGAATGGCACCGTATTCACTTGACCAATCCCCGTGACTTGGTGCCGGAGTCGAATATGCCTGCTTACCCTTGGCTTGAGAAAACCCCAGTGGACGCCGCATCGATTTCTACCCACATGACCGCACTGCGCCGTGTCGGTGTTCCCTATACCGATGCGCAAATTGCGCAAGCAAGCGAAGAGCTTAAAGGTAAGAGCGAACTCGACGCAACGATTGCTTATCTGCAAGTCTTAGGCTTGGCGCTGAAATAAGCCGCAATACGCAGCAACAAGGAGCAAACCATGGATGTCAACACATTACGCGCTTGGGTCACGGTGGTGAGTTTCGTGACTTTTATTGGGATCGTCTGGTGGGCTTGGTCGCGCCAACGTTCAGCAGATTTTTCTGAAGCGGCCAACCTGCCTTTTGAGCAGGATTAATTTAAAAAAGTACGCATAAGGAATCGATATGAGCGACTTCACAAGTAATTTTTGGGCGGTTTTTGTGACCGCAACGACCCTGATTGGGATGCTTGCCTGTCTCTTGCTGCTATGGTTTAGCGGTAAGGCGCGGGCGATGACCGCCAATGACAACACGACCGGACACGTCTGGGATGGCGATTTGCGCGAGATGAACAACCCGCTACCCCGTTGGTGGGTTTGGCTCTTTGTGATTACCGTTGTTTTTGGTTTCTTGTACTTGGCGCTTTATCCCGGTCTGGGATCGATGAAAGGCAAGTTGGGATGGACCTCAGTGGATCAGTACGCAGCGGAAGTTGAAAAAGCCAATTTGGCAGAAGCACCGTTGTACGCAAAGTTTGTCGCGATGAAGCCGGAAGATCTTGTCAAAGACCCTCAAGCCAAAGCCATTGGTGAGCGCTTGTTTATGAACAACTGCGCCCAATGCCACGGCTCGGATGCCCGAGGCTCTAAAGGGTTTCCCAATTTGACGGATGCAGATTGGCTGCACGGCGGAACCACTGACAAGATCAAAGAAACTTTGACACTGGGCCGTATCGGACAAATGCCTCCTATGGCAGCCGCCGTAGGATCGCCAAACGATGTTAAAAATGTGGCCAACTACGTTTTGAGTTTGTCGGGAAGTCCGCATGACTCTGTCCGTGCTGCTTTGGGCAAATCTAAGTTTGCTACTTGTGCAGCTTGCCACGGCGCAGACGGTAAAGGTTTGCAAGCCTTAGGTTCGGCGAACTTGACGGACAACATTTGGCTGCATGGCTATGGCGAAGCCGCCATCATTGCCATGGTCAACAACGGCAAAGTCAATCAAATGCCAGTCCAAGCAGGCAAACTCACCGAAGCACAAATCCATGTGTTGTCTGGTTACGTGTGGGGTATGTCCAACAAGTAAGGATGTTGTGAAAGAAGTTATTCCGATAGCGATATCGCCTGATACCGGGCCGATATCGCCACCGCCCGGGGCCGATGCAGAGATGATTTCTCTGTACGAAGCCCACCAAAAAATTTACCCACGCAGCGTCTCCGGATTTTTTTCGAATTGGCGTTGGGCTACGGTCTTTCTGACCCAATTGGTTTTTTATGGAATGCCTTGGTTCGATTGGGGTCAGCGCCAAGCGGTCTTGTTCGACCTTGGCGCTCGGCGTTTTTATATCTTTGGATTGGTTCTGTATCCGCAAGATTTCATCTACCTCACAGGCCTGCTGGTCATCTCAGCTTTGTCCCTGTTTTTGTTTACGGCAGTGGCAGGGCGTTTGTGGTGCGGCTATGCGTGTCCTCAAACGGTGTACACCGAAATTTTTCTTTGGATAGAGAAAAAAACAGAAGGCGATCGGTCTGCGCGAATGCGCCGTGATGAAGGTCATTTCTCGCTTGAAAAATTTGGCCGTAAATCAGCCAAACATGTCTTATGGCTGGCATTGGCTTTGTGGACAGGCTTTACGTTTGTGGGTTATTTCACCCCGATTCACGCGTTGGCGGGTGAGTTCGTTCATTGGTCACTGGGCTCTTGGGAAATCTTTTGGGTTTTCTTTTATGGCTTTGCTACCTATGGCAACGCCGGGTTCATGCGCGAACAAGTGTGCAAACACATGTGCCCCTATGCCCGTTTTCAGAGTGCCATGTTTGACAAAGACACCCTGATAGTGACATACGACGCAATACGCGGTGAGCCGCGGGGAGCGCGTTCTAAGAAAGTAGATTTAACCCAATCCAATTTGGGTGCTTGCGTGGATTGCAGTTTGTGTGTGCAGGTTTGCCCCACCGGAATCGATATTCGCAATGGTTTGCAGTATGAATGTATTGGTTGTGGCGCCTGTGCGGATGTATGCGATACGGTGATGGACAAAATGGGCTACGAGAAAGGGCTGGTGAAGTACTCGACGGAAAACGCGATTAACCAGCGCTGGACCAAAACTCAAACCTTGCACCATGTGTTTAGACCCCGTGTCTTGGTGTACACCGCCATTCTTTGGTCCGTTATTTTTGCGATGCTGGTTAGCTTGGCGATTCGAGACCCTTTCAAGGTCGATATCGAACGCGATCGCAGTATCTTGGCTCGCCAGATTGAGGGTGGGCGCATTGAAAATATCTACCGTTTGCAGATCATGAATGCGTCAGAGTCTTTGTTGCAGGTGCATGTTCAAGCGGATGGTTTGCCCGGCTTGGTGGTTGAAACAGACCATGACCTTTTGGTTGACGCCGCTCAGTCGCGTTGGTTTGTTGTTCACGTCCAGTTACCCTTTGAACATGCAGCACCTGGATCCCACATCATCCATTTTCATTTACAAAGCCAAGACCGTTTAACCACAGTGACTGAAAAAGCAGTCTTTATTGTTCCCCGTTAAGGAAAATCATGAATAACGCAAAGACTCAAAATACCGATCCTTGGTGGAAGTTTGGACATGTATGGTTGGTCGTTTCTGGCCCCGCCATCGTGGTCGTTGCCAGTTTCATCACGTTTTACCTGGCATATTCAGGCATGGATACCGTCGTTGATGAAAACTACTACCAAAAGGGTGTGGAGATCAACCGAACCTTGACGGCTGAGAGTACCTCAAGTCTGGCGCCAGCGCAGCAGGCGCGTAACCATGCGGCAACGGGCGTCAAACCCGAAACCAAGCAAAAATAACCAGTCGTATTCAGGTCAGGCGACGATCGCCACGGTCCTCAATGCTAAGCGCCTACAAGCAAGCCTTGTTGTTGACAATGTCGCGCAGTGCTTCGGTGTTGAGAATCCGAACATGGCGTTGTTTGACCTCTAACACCTTGTCTTCTGAAAATTTGGAGAATGTGCGGCTTACTGTCTCTAACTTAAGACCCAGGTAGCTGCCGATTTCTTCGCGGGTCATACGCAAAATCAAATCTGATTGTGAGAATCCCCGGGCATGCAAACGCTGGGCTAAATTCAATAAAAAGGCGGCCAAGCGTTCTTCGGCCCGCATACTGCCTAGCAACAATATCACCCCGTTTTCGCGAACAATCTCTCGACTCATGATTTTGTGAACATGGCGCTGTAAGGAGTTGATTTCTCTTGACAACTCTTCAATGCGCTCAAACGGCATGACGCAAACCTCGGCGTCCTCTAAGGCGATGGCGTCGCAGGAATGGTGATCGGTGACGATTCCATCGAGGCCCATGACTTCGCCAGCCATTTGAAATCCTGTAACCTGGTCGCGCCCATCATCAGTCACTACGCTGGTTTTAAAAAACCCAGTGCGAATCGCAAAAAGGCTGGTGAACTTCTCGCCATTGCGAAACAGGGTTGCGCCGCGTTTAACCTTGCGCCGGATGGCCACAACGTCATCAATGCGTTCCAGTTCTTGCTCGCTTAGGCCTAGGGGCATACACAACTCACGCAGATTGCAGTTGGAGCAAGCCACTTTCATGCTGTGCGGGTTGATTGCAGTGAGTTTGGAGTCTGACATGTGCAGCGGGTTGCTGAGACCGGAGGTATCGATAGGCTGGGCGGGAACCATTTTGAGCATGGGAGATAGCAAAATAGGTGGAGCGGTCATTGAACTATGTGAAAAAAGTTTGACAAACGTCAAGCGTTCTTCTGCCTTGAAATGCCATAGTACTGCATGACCGACTCGAAACAGCTTACAACGTCCGCCCAGGAGGCGGTTCCCTACGAGATTTTGCGCCGATTTAATATCTCCGGGCCGCGGTACACCTCGTACCCCACGGCGGACCGTTTTGTGGAAGCCTTTACCGAAGCGGACTACGCCCACGCCTTAAAACACCGACGCAGCAGTGCCGCCGCATTGACGCTGCCTTTGTCGCTGTATGTTCACATCCCGTTTTGTGAGTCCTTGTGCTATTACTGCGCCTGCAACAAAGTCATTACCAAGCACCACAGCCGCTCAGCCGAGTATTTAAGGTACTTAGGCCGAGAAATAGAGTTGCACGTCGCTTTAATTGGCAAGGGCCAACCCATCAGTCAGTTACATTTGGGCGGAGGCAGTCCCACCTTTTTGACCGATGCCGAATTGAATGAGTTGATGACACTGCTTAGGGATAACTTCAGCTTTACTCCGGGTGGCGAATATTCAATAGAAGTCGATCCAAGGACCGTCGATGCAGCTCGTATTAATGCGCTGGCAACCATGGGGTTCAACCGCCTGAGCTTTGGCGTACAAGACTTTGACCCTGATGTGCAAAGGGCAGTTCACCGGGTGCAACCGGCAAAGCAGGTTTTTGACCTCGTGAAAGCGGCAAGGGACCGCGGATTCGAGTCGATCAATGTCGATCTCATCTATGGTTTGCCTCACCAAAGCCCCGAATCGTTTGATCGCACCTTGGCGCAAATTGCTGAACTTCGGCCTGACCGGATTGCGCTTTACGCTTATGCCCACTTGCCTGAGCGATTTAAGCCCCAGCGGCGCATTGCAATCACAGACCTGCCCAGCGCCAGCGCCAAAGTGACTATGTTGGCTCGCTCGCTCGAGGCCTTAATGGGCGTAGGCTATGTGTATGTGGGCATGGACCACTTTGCTTTGCCTGACGATGCGCTCGCAGTGGCAAAACGCCAGGGCCGCTTGCATCGCAATTTTCAGGGTTACAGCACGCAGGCCGATTGCGATTTAATCGCTTTGGGAGTGTCTTCCATTGGTCGCATTGGTGCAACCTACAGCCAGAACGCGAAAACGCTGGATGACTACTACGACCTGCTTAACCGCGGCCGCTTGCCCGTGGTTCGGGGCTTGGCTTTATCGCGTGACGACTTGGTGCGCCGAGCGGTCATCATGGCCTTAATGTGCCAAGGTACTTTGCATTTTGAGTCGATCGAATCGGCTTACTTGATTGAGTTTGCGAGTTACTTTTCTAACGAACTAGAAGCTTTGCAGCCCTTGGCAGACCAAGGCATGGTGCAGGTCGATGCGGCTGGTATTCAAGTGACGTCGATGGGGTGGTATTTTGTTCGCGCCGTAGCGATGGTATTTGACCGTTACTTGCAAAAAGACCTCAACCGCACCCGTTTTTCTAAAATTCTTTAGCCCAAGCCCTATCCGCTACGATTCGGGCATGGAATTTTCATTGGTATTGACCGCCCTTGTGATGGGTCTGGTAGGCGGGCCGCACTGTGTGGCCATGTGTGGTGCGGCCTGTGCTGGCTTGGGCCAAGCGGCGGGCCCACGAAAAAACTCAGCTATTTTCTTATTCCAAGCCGGGCGGGTTATCGGCTATTCAGCTTTAGGTGGTTTGTCGGCTGCGTCCTTGCAAGGATTAGGTTGGCTGACCGTGCAATCCGCCGCATTGCGTCCGGTGTGGAGTTTGTTTCATGTCGCCGCTTTGGTGTTGGGCTTGTTGTTGCTTTGGCGAGCCGAGCAGCCGATATGGATTGAACGGGCAGGGCGCTTACTTTGGCAACGTGCTAGAGGGTTTGGCCTTCAACGGGGCGGGGCGCCCCTGTTGCTTGGCACCTTATGGGCGCTGCTTCCCTGTGGTTTGTTGTACTCGGCTTTATTGGTCGCGGCTTTGGCTGGGAGTGTGCTGGGTGGCGCTGCGGTCATGGCGGCATTTGCTGTTGGGACCAGTGTGACCATGACGGCGGCCCCTTGGTTTTGGATGCGCTTGCGCGGCAGCCCCCATATCCCGGGTTCAGGGGACTGGGGCGTTCGCTTAGCGGGCGCTGCCTTGGCAGCTAGTGCGTCGTGGGCCTTGTGGATGGGCTTGGTACACAACACGGCGCCCTGGTGCGCCACTGTTTGAAGTCTATTTTTTTCCGTTGTTGATCATCTGCATTGCCGAGGAGATGAGTGTGGACACCTCGGTCATGTTTCCCGGAACAATGAGCGTGGTGGCAGCGTCTTGGGCTACTTTACTGTAAGCCTGAACCGCTTGTTCAGCGATCTTGAGTTGCACCGCTTGCTCACCACCGGGTTTTTCAATGGCAGCGGCAATGCGTTCGATAGCGTGGGCGGTTGCATCGGCAACGGCAGTGATGGCTGCAGCATCGCCTTGGGCTTTATTGATCGCGGCTTGTTTTTCACCTTCTGAACGGGCAATAAACGCTTCGCGTTCACCAGTGGCGATGTTGATCTGCTCTTGCCGGCGGCCTTCTGAGGCTGCAATCAAAGCCCGCTTTTCGCGCTCGGCGGTAATTTGCGACTGCATGGCATGCAATATTTCTTTGGGTGGTGTCAAGTCTTTGATTTCGTAGCGCAAGACTTTGACGCCCCAGTTCAGCGCAGCTTCATCAATCGCTGCGACCACTTGGGCATTGATGATGTCGCGTTCTTCAAAGGTTTTGTCGAGTTCCAATTTGCCGATGACGCTGCGCAAGCTGGTTTGCGCCAACTGCGTCACCGCGATGATGTAGTTGGAAGACCCGTAACTGGCCAAACGCGGATCGGTCACCTGAAAGTACAGAATTCCATCTACTTGTAATTGCGTGTTGTCGCGAGTAATACAAATCTGGCTTGGAACGTCGAGGGGGATTTCTTTCAGACTGTGCTTTTGAATCACGTTGTCAATGAAAGGAACCACGAAGTTCAACCCCGGGGTGAGGCTGGCATAGTATTTCCCAAGCCGCTCAACCACCCAAGACTGCTGCTGAGGGACGACCTTGACGGTTTTAATAATAAATATGACCGCGATGGCCAAGAAGACGAATGCTAGTTCCATATGGTGAC
>SXSX01000006.1 GCA_005793295.1 Burkholderiales bacterium
CGGGTCCAAAGATTGTGACCAGCGCGACGAAAGATGCCATGCGCCAATGTTTGAAAGACATTCAAACCGGCGAATATGCAAAAAGTTTTATTCTGGAAAATAAGGCCGGTGCGCCAACCTTGTTGAGCCGCCGTCGTTTGACTTCAGAGCATCAAATTGAGCAAGTGGGCGAAACGCTGCGTGCCATGATGCCTTGGATCAAAAAGAACAAGCTCGTTGACCAAACTCGCAACTAATGGTTCTTTAAGGATCAGCAAAAGGCCACTTCGGTGGCCTTTTGCTTTTAATTGTTCTGAGTGTGTGCCAAGTCGTACACTTCAGACTCGAACTTTAATTGTGGAAATCGTTGATCGTTAAAGATCGCGCCAAGGAAATTGTATGAATAACGAATTGGATTCAAATGCTTCAGATGAAGAAGTGGTTGTGGTGCGCAAGCCCAGAAAGGGGATCTATGTGCTCCCCAATCTATTCACTTTGGCGGCGCTGTTTGGGGGCTTTTACGCCATTGTGATGGCCATGCAAGGGCAGTTCATACAGTCCTCGATTGGTATTTTTTGCGCTATGGTGCTTGACAGTCTTGATGGCCGCGTCGCCCGAATGACCAATACCCAGAGCGCTTTTGGCGAACAAATGGACTCCTTGTCCGACATGGTGTCTTTTGGTGCTGCGCCTGCGCTCATTTCGTATGTTTGGGTTCTCAATGGACTGGGAAAATGGGGCTGGTTTGCTGCCTTTGTGTATTGCGCATGCGCTGCGTTACGTCTGGCACGGTTCAATGTCAATACCAATGTAGTCGATAAACGCTACTTCCAAGGCTTACCTTCTCCCGCCGCAGCGGCTTTGGTCGCTGGCTTTATTTGGTGGTGTTCCGACACAGGTGTTGCCCCTGCAATGGTGTCTTGGTTTATGTTTGCCTGGGTTCTTTATGCGGGCTTGACCATGGTCACAAACATCCCGTTTTATAGTTTTAAAGATGTCAGCATGAAAAGAAGTGTTCCTTTCGCGGTCATCGTTTTGATTGCCTTAGGAATCGCGGTAATCAACATTGACCCACCCACCGTGATGTTCGGGATTTTTGTGATCTATGGCGTCAGTGGTTATGTGGTGTATGCCGTGCGCCGTTTTAAAGGCCTTCATACCAGTGTCATCAGCACCTCAACCGATGAGCCTGATGAGCGCGGAATGCACAAGTGATGTTTGGAGTAATAAAATGACCGATAAATTGATTATTTTTGACACGACTTTGCGTGATGGTGAGCAGTCGCCGGGTGCCTCGATGACGCGCGACGAAAAATTGCGTATCGCAAGACAGCTAGAACGCCTCAAGGTAGATGTGATTGAGGCGGGATTTGCGGCCAGTTCCAATGGTGATTTTGACGCAGTGCAGCTGATTGCTAACACCATCAAAGAGTCTGTTATTTGCTCTCTTTCGCGTGCCAACGATCGTGATATTTCCCGCTCTGCAGAAGCTCTCAAAGGAGCTGCCCATAGCCGAATTCACACTTTCATTGCAACATCGGCATTGCACATGGAACAGAAACTGCGCATGACGCCTGACCAAGTCTTTGAGCAAGCCAAGCAGTCGGTTCGGTTTGCCAAAAACTTGGTGGCTGATGTGGAGTTCAGCCCAGAAGACGGGTATCGCAGTGATCCTGATTTTTTATGCCGCGTGATTGAGGCGGTGATTAAAGAGGGCGCAACCACCATCAATATTCCAGACACAGTGGGTTACGCAATTCCTGAGTTGTACGGAAACTTTATTAAAAACCTGCGCGAGCGCGTTCCAAATTCCGACAAGGCAGTGTGGTCGGTTCACTGCCACAACGACTTAGGGATGGCGGTCGCTAACTCCTTGGCGGGTGTGAAGGTGGGCGGTGCCCGGCAAATTGAGTGCACGATCAACGGATTGGGTGAACGCGCAGGCAATTGCAGCTTAGAAGAAGTGGTCATGGCCATCAAAACGCGAAAAGACTACTTTGGATTGATTCTTGGTATTGATACACAGCATATTTTGGCCACCAGCCGCATGGTGAGCCAAACCACGGGGTTTGTGGTTCAACCCAACAAAGCGGTTGTTGGGGCCAATGCCTTTGCCCACGCGTCTGGAATTCACCAAGATGGCGTACTCAAAGCGCGTGATACCTATGAAATTATGCGAGCAGAGGATGTGGGTTGGACTGCCAACAAAATTGTTTTGGGCAAGTTAAGCGGTCGCAATGCGTTCAAACAGCGCCTTCAAGATTTAGGCGTTCAAATGGAAAGTGAAGCCGATACCAATGCGGCATTTGCACGTTTCAAAGAACTTGCCGATCGTAAAACTGAGATTTACGATGAAGACATTTTGGCGCTTGTCAGTGATGAAAGCATTGCGCACGACAACGAGCAATTTGGATTCATCTCCCTGTCGCAACATAGCGAAACCGGTGAGCGACCCCATGCGCAAATCGTTTTCACCGTTGCTGGGAAAGAGATTAAATCCGCATCGGACGGAAACGGTCCTGTAGATGCGTCGCTCAAAGCGATTGAACTGCAAGTCAAGAGTGGCGCGGAAATGGTGCTGTATTCAGTGAACGCTATCAGTGGTTCTACCGAGAGCCAGGGTGAGGTCACTGTGCGTCTTCAAAATAGTGGCCGTGTGGTCAACGGAACGGGCTCCGATCCTGATATCGTTGTGGCATCTGCCAAAGCCTATTTGAGCGCTTTGAACAAATTACAAAGCAAAGCCGACCGCGTTGCAGCTCAAGGATAATCAGAAGCCGAGGATCTTTAGTTGAAGTTTCTACCGCAAGTACTTGATTTTATAGATTTTTTGTTTAAAATCAAAAAAATCAGTGCAAATGGTAGGGGCTTTCAGCCAAGTCCAAGCCTGAACTTTGGAGCTCAATGAAAAAAATTCTCGCAAACTTATTCGTCATTTTGAGTTTGGTCCTCTCTGCAGGTCCTGGCGTGCAGGCTGCCGTCACACACCAAAAAGCGAATGCAAAGAAACAGCGAATCAATAAAGCGCCATTGAAGATGGCCGCGAAAAAGCCTGCTGGCAAACGCGCAAAATTGAAGTTTGCTGCTGTTCCTGTGCGGCCCTCTTTTGGTAAGACCGCGGGTCTGCATTCTTCACAGGACTCTTTAGATTTAAAGTCCAGCGTCGCTTTTGTCATTGACCAAGACACCGATGAAGTCTTGTTTAAGAAAAACGAGCAAGCGGTGCTGCCGATCGCATCGATCACCAAATTGATGACTGGTGTGTTGGTGACCGAAGCCAATTTGCCAATGGACGAGATGATCACCATCACGCAGGCCGATGTGGACATGGAAAAGGGCAGCAGCTCACGTCTGGCAGTGGGGACTGAATTATCCCGCGGTGAACTCCTTCACTTGGCCTTAATGTCGAGCGAGAACCGTGCGGCCCACGCCTTAGGTCGGACGCACCCCGGCGGCCTCTCAACTTTTGTAGGGTTAATGAATGCTAAGGCGAATAGCCTGGGCATGAATGCGACCAATTACGTTGAGCCCACTGGTTTATCCAGCAAAAATCAGTCGAGTGCCAGAGACTTGGCTACTTTGGTCAGTTATGCCCACGCGGATGCCACCTTGCGGGAATTTTCCACATCTCCCGGCTACCAAGTCGCGGTGGGGCACAAAACCTTAAAGTACAACACCACCAACCGATTAGTCAAAAGCCCGCTGTGGGATATCGGAATTCAAAAAACAGGTTACATCTCTGAAGCGGGTCAATGCCTTGTGATGCAGGCCAAGGTTTCTGGTCGCCGATTGATCATGGTGTTTTTGGATTCTGCTGGAAAGTTTAGCCGCACTGCCGACGCTGAGCGCGTTCGGCGTTGGCTTGAATCGGGTACGTCCAAATTGTCTCGTGACACTTCTGTTACGGAAAAATCGGGATGAAACGGACCTAAAAAGCCCTACGGAAATTCAACCACCCGTGTATCCAAGGGCTTGAGAAATCTCTCGGGCGGTCTCTTTGAGTTTGGGCAGCCAGTTATCGTCCATTCGCCCTGACGGGGCTGAAATAGAAAGCCCCGCGACCA
>SXSX01000080.1 GCA_005793295.1 Burkholderiales bacterium
CGTGGGCAATTTTGAAACCCTCGCGGCTTAAGCCTTCTAAGAAATTACCGGCGATGGCTTCGCGGGGAGCAAAGCCGATGCTGTGAACAAAGCCATCAAATTGAGGCCAATGGGCGGACAAATCAGCAAAGAGTTTGTTGATTTGGGCGTCGTCACCGACATCGCAATCAAAGATCAAGGTGGAATTAAAGTCAGCCGCAAATTCCGTAATGCGTTCTTTAAAGCGTTCACCAACATAGCTAAAGGCCAGTTCGGCACCTTGGTCATGGCAAGCCTTGGCAATGCCATAGGCAATTGAGCGGTTAGATAACACGCCGGTGATCAATAATTTCTTACCTGCTAAAAAGCCCATATCAGTTTCCTCAAAAATACCTCGGTCTAAGGCAGAATTGTCGCATGCGTTTACTTGCTTACCTTCTGCTGTTTCTACTGAGCCTCCCGGCTTGGGCCGCACATGGTTATTCTTTGTGGGGCGATCTGCAGTACCCCGCAGGATTTACCCACTTCTCCTACGTCAACCCCCAAGCAGCCAAAGGCGGAGAACTGCGTTTGGTGAGCAACCAAAGAACCTCGACTTTTGACAAGTACAACCCCTTTACCGTCAAAGGTTCGGCACCGGCATATCTCAGCAACTTGCTTTTTGACACATTGCTTTCAGGGGCGCTGGATGAAACGGCGGCAGCCTATGGATTACTGGCGCAAGACGTCCAAGTCTCTGCTGACGGAATGTCTGCTACCTTTGTCATTCGCGACGCGGCCCGATTTCACAACGGCGACCCGGTATTGGCTTTGGATGTAAAGCATAGTTTTGACACCCTTAACAGTTCTTTTGCAGCCCCAGGTTACCGAACCGCTTTGGAAAATGTTGCAGGGGCTGAAGTGATCGGTCTGCGCAGCATTCGGTTTCGCTTCAAACACCCGAACCGCGAGTTGCCGTTAACGGTGGGTGGGTTGCCTATATTTAGCCACCGATGGGGGAGGACAGGTGACAAGGTCAAACCCTTTGACCAAGTGGTCATGGAGATTCCGATTGGCAGCGGGCCCTACAAAATTGGACCTGTCAATTTTGGAAAGGACATTAGCTATCAACGTGACCCAAAGTACTGGGCCAAAGACCTCCCAGTGCGCTTGGGCACTGCGAATTTTGACCGAATCACCGTCAAAATTTACAAAGACAACACGGCTCGCCTGGAGGCGCTGAAAGCTGGAGAATTGGATTTGATGCGGTTTTTTTCTGCGGGCGACTGGGCCCGTCGCGTGAATGGAAAAAAGTTTGATTCGGGAGAGTTGGTCAAGGCCGAATTGACCCACCGCTTGCCCACAGGGTTTCAAAGCTATGTTTTGAATACCCGCCGAGCCCCGCTTAAAGATGTTCGCGTGCGACAAGCCTTGGGCTTAGCGGTTGACTTTGAGTGGATGAATCGCCAAATGTTTTACGGCGCCTACCAAAGAGTGCAAGGCCTTTTTGGCAACACCCAATGCCAAGCCCAAGGCGAGCCTGATGCCAGCGAGAAATTACTCATGGAGCCATTGAAAGCCCATATTCCCAGCGCAGCGTGGGGGCCGATGGTGACAGCCCCACGCACCGATGGCGAGCAAAGTTTGCGCAGTAACTTGCGAAAAGCGCAAGCTTTGCTCAAAGAAGCGGGTTGGACTTACCGTGATGGTGCTTTGCGCAACGCCCAAGGCGAACCATTGGAGCTGGAGTACCTCGACAGTAATGAAGCTGGAGCGCGAGTGGTGACGCCGTGGGCGCGAAATTTAGAAAAAATTGGCGTGAAATTGGTTTTCCGCCCCGTGGATTTTGCGTTGTACCAACAACGCTTGCAAAAGTTTGAGTTCGATATCACCTCCATGGCCTACCAAGGCACCCACAATCCCGGTCAAGAGTTTGCTGATTTGTTTGGCAGCAAGGCCGCAGATACTGAGGACTCAGGCAACCATACCGGCCTTAAAAACCCAGCAGTCGATGCCTTGATAGTCAAAATGACAGGCGCAAAAACAAAATCAGAATTGATTAGTGCGTGTAAAGCCCTAGACCGCGTCATTGGCCACAACTACCTCTTGCTGCCCCAATGGTCTGCTGCGAGCCACCGCTTGGCCTACAACGCTTGGAAATTGCAGCGGCCGTCCCGCATGCCGCCCTATGCACAGGGCGAAACCTGGGCGATAGACACTTGGTGGGCTAAATAGATGCTGTTGTATATCTTTAAACGCCTCGCGCTTATGGTGCCAACCTTGTTTGGTGTTTTGTTGCTGACCTTCGTGGTCATTCAGTTTGTGCCAGGCGGACCGGTGGAGCAATATTTGGCTGAAGCCAAGTCGGGCGCCGGGGGCGGCAGTGCGGAGGGCGCGGGCTTAAGTTACCGCGGCTCGCAGGGGGTGGACCCCAAGCGCATTGCCCAAGCCAAGGCCTTGTATGGCTTTGACAAGCCAGCGCCCGAGCGCTTTTGGCAAATGTTGGTGCAGTTTGCGCACTTTGATTTAGGTAAGAGCTTTTTCCAAAATCGCGATGTGTCCGAACTGTTGTGGGAAAAATTACCCGTTTCGATGAGTTTAGGACTGTGGACCTTTTTTATCAGTTACCTCATCGCTGTTCCCTTGGGGGTTGTCAAAGCGGTACGCGCTGGTTCGCGTTTTGACTTTGTCAGTACGCTGATTATTTTGGTGGGTTACGCTATTCCGGGCTTTGTTTTAGGCGTGGCGTTGTTGGTGATTTTTGGCGGACAGTTGCAGTGGTTTCCCCTGCGCGGATTGACGTCTGGGCAATGGGAGCAAATGGCCTGGGGCGCACGCATTGTGGATTACCTGTGGCATATCGCAATGCCTGTGACGGCCATGGTGATGTGAAGCTTTGCAGTAACTGCCA
>SXSX01000081.1 GCA_005793295.1 Burkholderiales bacterium
CAAAAACAGGGGACTTGGGCCCAAGAATGGAGTGGGTAGCTCATTTCTAAGTAGATTTTTGATTCACACGCTTAGAAAGCGCTTCAGTTGATTCTTTACGCTCGCTGTAGCGATCGACCAAGTAGGGCGCACTATCGCGGATTAGAAGCGTGAACTTCACCAGCTCCTCCATCACATCAACCACTCTGTCGTAATAAGCCGAGGGCTTCATACGGCCATCCTCCTCAAACTCTAAAAAAGCTTTCGCCACAGAGCTCTGATTTGGAATCGTCAACATCCGCATCCAGCGGCCAAGTATTCGCATTTGGTTCACGGCATTGAAAGATTGCGATCCTCCGCTCACCTCCATCACTGCCAAGGTTTTCCCCTGCGTGGGACGAACAGCGCCTAAGGACAGAGGGATCCAGTCAATCTGACTTTTCATAATGCCCGTCATCGCGCCGTGACGTTCAGGCGAACACCAAACCATGCCCTCAGACCATGCAGCCAAGTCTCGTAATTCTTTGACCTTTGGATGTGAGTCAGGTGCGGCATCGGGTTGCGGGAGACCCAAAGGATCAAACACCTTCACCTCTGCACCCATCGCTTCTAGTAACCTAGCGGCTTCTAATGTCAAAAGCTTGCTGTATGAGCGCTCTCGTAACGAGCCATACAACATCAAAATTCTTGGCGGATGGGTTGACACCTGCTTAGGCGCTAATAAGGTCTGTTGCGGAGATTGGAAACAACGCTCATCCAGGTTGAGCAATTTATCAGTGAACTTAGACACGCAAACCCTTTTTGTTGATGACCACTTCGCCACCCTCTTTTGTAAAAGTCCCATGCTGATCCACAAGGATATCGAGAACAACCTCGGGTTCAACGCCTGAATTTCGAATCAGGGCTAATCTATTGGGGGATGTTCCGCAGTTCGGGTTGGGAAAAATAGTGATCATTTGAATTGCTTGTGCGGTTGTTTATTGACGTTAATTACGTACAGGGCGCAAACGGATAGAACTCCAAGTGCGAAGGTTAGTCCTAGTGCGCCCTCCCCCCAATGGGTTAACGCCACTCCAAAAATCCATGGTGCAAATGCTGAACTTAATAGTGCAGGAAACATGATCCAACCTTGCCTGTAGCCGTATCCGCTAGGGCCAAATAGGGCAAGCGGCAAGGTTCCTTTGGCGATTGTCAGTACACCGTTGCCAGCCCCGTGCAGAAATGCAAAAACCGGGGCTACAACTGGCCCAAAAAGCGCCAACATGAGAGCGCCTACTGGATGCGCCATTGCCGCAAGACGGGCTGAAAACAAGGGATGCATTTTGCGCAACAGCCCAAACTCGAAAATTCTTGCCAGCACTTGAGCCGGTCCAATGATGGCGCCAATGGCAATCGCAGCGACCAAGCTGACGCCAGTCGCTTCTAGCATTCTTGGCCAGTGTGATGCCATTGCAGTGCTTGTAAACCAAGTTGCCGAAAACACAAAAGACAGAAGAAGGGCCTGTTTCCATGTTGGCGCTGTCTCTTCTTTCGATAGCTCGGACGGCGTGTCTGTTGGCGTCTTAACACCCTCACTTACATACGAATTAGCCGAACGCTTGATGGAAGATAGCCAATCAATTGCCAAATTAAGGGGAAAGGCTAGAAATGTGCAAAAAAGCCCATGTCCAACAAGCCTCTCGCCACCCCCAATAACTCAGAATCCACCCGCTCAATGGCCAGCCAACCGTACTTGCAAAGCCCGCAATGAGCGTGATGCCAGTAATGGCGGATCTTGCATCGTGTCCATAAATTCGAACCAAAGTTGAAAAGGCTGACTCATAGAGACCGCCTGCCATGCCCACGCCAATCACGAACCAAGAGATATAAAGTGCGAACTCACTATTGGCAAATCCGAGAAGGGCTAGACCACCTGCAAACAATATATTTGATGCTGGCAATACTCTGTGTCCGCTCAAAGAATCGATCGCCTTTCCAAACATAGGACCGAGCACTGCGGAGACTACTAGAGCCATCGAAAATGCCAGATAAAAATCTGAGGCGTCAATTCCTAAAGTCAGAGAAATTGGAGTAGCAAGAATGGCAGGCAAGTAATACGTGGACGCCCAAGCGATGGTTTGTGTCACTCCCAAACTTGCGACTAATGGCCATGACTTGCTCACCATAAACAGACTAACGCTTGTGCTTATCGGGGTACGCTAAGGCCTGATGCAATGCCAATCCCAAAGCACCACCAATGACCTGCGCAACCATAAAGGCAGGTACATCGGAAGGTGAGATGCCTGCAAAGGTGTTGCTGAACATGCGGCCGAAGGCTGCAGCTGGGTTCGCAAAAGAGGTACTGGCAGTGAACCAATATGCCGCACCGATATAGCAAGCAACAATAGAAGATGCCTTGCCTTGCGGGGAGCGCAAGATCACGAATAGCAACCCAGCAGTAGCGACTGCTTCAGCGAACCATTGCTCTGGACCCGTTCTGACTTTTGCGGACCATTGGAATATTTCAAGCTCAAACATTGCATGGGCTGCCCAAGCGCCCAAGGCGGCACCGATGATTTGTGCAATCACATAGCCAATCAAATGATGACGCGCCAAGTCTTTGCGAAACGCCATAACCATTGAAACAACGGGATTGAAGTGCGCCCCACTGATAGGCCCGAGTGTTTCAATCAATACATAAAGGGCAAAGACGGTGGCGAGGGTATTGGCTAGAAGAGCAACGGCTGTGTTTCCACCCGCCAATTGCTCCGCCATGATGCCTGAGCCAATCACGGCACACAACAAAGCGGCGGTACCAACTAGCTCAGCAAAATACCGTCTCCAATGGCTCATTTCTTGGCTAGCTCGCGAGCTGAATTTTCCAACGCCATCTTGCTGAGGCTTGTTAAAGGTAGGCTGGTGAAGAGTTCAAGACGCCTTTTGATTTGATGCAGCGTTTGCTTGAAAGCTTCCAGTTTTTGCTCATCCGTTCCAACTGTCTCAGATGGATCTGCATAGCCCCAATGCGCTGTGGCTGGCTGGCCTGGCCAATAAGGACAAACTTCTCCTGCCGCGTTGTCGCAAACAGTGATCACCAAGTCCATATGCGGCGCATCCGGTGTCGCAAAAACGTCCCAGCTTTTGCTGGTTAACTCACCCGTTGGGATTCCTGCTTTATCCAGTGTGGCAATGGCCATTGGATTGGGTTTTTGATTGTCCCTGGGGCTACTCCCAGCCGAAAAGGCTTGGAATTTGCCTCTGCCTAAATGGTTAAGCAAGGCCTCCGCCAAAATGCTTCGAGCCGAGTTGTGGGTGCACAAGAAAAGTACGTTCAAGGGTGGTGCTTCAGTCACTTTGGAGTCCTTAGGGTTAACAGGTTTTACAAATTTCCTCAGGATTCACTTCGCAGGTGTCCCCTTGGCAACAGTTTTGAGACAGATAAGCCAGTACCGCATTCATGCGGTCGTACTGCGCTCGGTAAATCAGGTTGCGACCACTGCGCTCCTGAGAAATCAGATCGGCGTGCATCAACTCTTTCAAGTGAAATGACAGCGTGTTTGCAGGCATACCCAATTCCTCAGCAATTAATGCAGGAGTTAGGCCTTCGCTCCCCTTTACTACTAGCGATCGAAAAATCTGGAGTCGGTTAGGCTGAGCCAGTGCAGCAAGTGCTTTGATAACGAATTTATTTTCCATAGTTCAATGATAGTAGAAATATATGAATATTTCGTGTCAAAGCTTGATTTGGCGCATAGAAATTAATCGGCAAAAGCGTAAATTGGTGGCGGACTAGAAAAACAAACTTTAAAAGGTTGCTCATGAAATGGCTTAACGCCCCCGCTCGTTTCCTCTTTTTTACGGGCAAGGGTGGGGTTGGGAAAACCTCACTTTCAGCATCCATTGCCATTTCGCTTGCTGACGCAGGCAAGCGAGTCCTGCTTGTCAGCACCGATGCCGCGTCTAACTTGGATGAGATGCTGGGCGCTGCATTGAGCAATCGTCCTGTTGCAGTTCTAGGAGTCAGCGGCCTAGAGCTCATCAACATTGATCCCGATGCGGCTGCACAGGGGTACCGCCAACGTGTGATTGAACAAATGGGTGAGGACGCAACACAAGAGGAAAAGGCTGCAGTGAAGGAGCAACTGTCAGGCGCGTGCACAACAGAGATCGCTTCATTTGATGAGTTTTCTAGTTTGCTGGCTGATGAAAACAGCGAATACGACCATATTATTTTTGATACTGCCCCGAGTGGTCACACCCTTCGGTTGTTGAGCTTGCCAAAAGCTTGGAGTGGTTTTCTGGCAAACAATGACCAAGGTGCCTCCTGCTTGGGTCCACACTCGGGGCTCAAGATGCAGGAGGCTCGGTTTAATCGCGCCCTCGCAGCGTTAAGCAATCCAGCCTTAACTTCTGTGGTGTTGATAACTCGCCCAGAAACCAGCGCACTCAAGGAGGCAGCGCGAACCAGTGTTGAACTCAAAGCGTTAGGGTTGTTAAATCAACGATTAATCATCAATGGAGTGTTCCACGCAAGTGAAAAAGATGACCCGGTGGCTTGCGCTATAGAAACGCAAGGCCGCGATGCAATGGCGCAGATGCCAGAAGCTTTGAAGTTGTTACCAACCAATCAGGTGCCACTTCGTGCGATTGACACAATAGGGCTTCCAGCATTACGAGCCTTGCTGTCAGAAACAGCTCCCACAGTAAGCAAAATTTCTATTCTTAGTGAACCAATGGATGCCAAAAAATTGAGTTCACTGATAGAAGACTTATCAAAGCTAGATCACGGATTGATCATGGTGATGGGTAAAGGGGGTGTGGGTAAAACGACGATTGCTGCCGCACTGGCTATTGGGCTGGTTGAAAAAGGAAAGTCGGTTCACCTCAGCACAACGGATCCAGCAGCGCACATCACCGAAACATTAAGGGAGCAAGTTGCAGGATTGCAGGTCAGCCGCATCGATCCCAAGGTTGAAACCCAAAAATACATCTACAAAATCATGGCGGCCAAAGGCCGTGCGCTTAATGCAGATGAAAAGGCGCTGTTGTTGGAAGATTTGCAATCACCTTGTACAGAGGAGGTTGCCGTATTTCATGCCTTCTCACACATCGTGGCCCAAGCGCGAACGAGATTCATCGTGTTGGATACTGCTCCAACAGGACACTCCTTGCTTCTGATGGATGCCGCTGGCGCATACCACCGCCAGATGATGGGAACATTTGAAAAACAAACGGGAACTTCGGTAAATATTGTGACGCCCTTGATGAGGTTACAAGACCCGGATTACACCAAAATTATCTTGGTAGCCTTGCCAGAGGTCACACCTGTTTCACAAGCATCCGCGTTGCAAGAGGATCTGCGACGCGCCAGCATTGAACCCTATGCCTGGGTTCTGAATCGTTCTGTTTTAGCAGCGAAACCAACCGACCCACTTTTGGTTTCGCGGTTACAAGGAGAGGTAAAGCAGATCAAACGCATCAAAGCAGGTCTGTCAAAAAACCTATTCGTTATACCCTTTCAGTCAGAACCACCAGTAGGTGTTTCTGCTTTGAAGCAAATCTGTATGCAATAAATCGCAAGTCTTTATCGTGCGACTTTTGTCAGCGGCAACCGATATTGAACGCAATCAACACGAAAAGTCATGTGCGCATCTGCACCAAAAGCCCAGCTGTGCAATTTGCATGGTTAATTCATCCATAAATTGATGTCTCATAAAAAAGGCCTTCTTTCTCAAGGAGGCAAAGAGAAAAAAATTTGAGTCTTCCTAGGTTGGCAATCAGCCCTGCAAAGCATAAAATCTTGAAAACATGCGCAAAATTTGAAAAAAATCATCATCATTGCAGGACCCAACGGAGCTGGAAAAACCACCTTTGCCCGGGACTTTTTACCTGCAGAAGCTAAAACGCTCAGGTTTATCAACGCGGATTTGATTGCTGCAGGCTTGGCTCCATTCAATCCGGAGTCAGCATCCTTCAAGGCCGGGCGCCTGATGCTTGAAGAAATTGATGAATGCGTTGATGCTGGCCACAGCTTTGCTTTTGAAACCACCCTGTCAGGACGGGCGTACTTGAAAAAGATAGCGGTCTGGCAAGAGCTGGGCTATCAAGTTAAGCTATGGTTTTTGTCACTGCCTAATGATCAAATCGCGGTATCAAGGGTTGCCCGCCGTGTTTCACAAGGCGGGCACAATATCCCAGAGGATGTGATTCGACGACGATTTAAAGCGGGTTTAGAGAACTTCCATGAACGTTACAGCAAGGTTGTTGACTCATGGGCCTTGTATGACAACTACGGTATTGAGCCCAAACTAATTGACTGGAGCAACAAATGAATACAAAAGATATCCGTACTTCTACAGATCCAGATTTGGCAGGCTCTTTTGCTGCAATTCAACGAGCCGCTCGTTCAGCGCAAGACCTGGCCATCAAAACCAACACTAGCATCCTTGTATCGCTTGACGGAAAAGATGTCGAATTAACGGCTGCAGATCTGATCAAAATGCGTGACAACGAAACCAAGCAGTCACAAAGCGCTTTGATTAACAGCTAGATAGTTGGATTAGTGGTCCTCGACCCAGAAAAGGGGACAACCACCCAAGTTGAAACCTATCAAGACACTCTCAAAGTGGGGACTTCTTTATATCTGGATGATTTCGCAACGAAGATACACATCCATCAAGCCAGCGGCAACCGCAATACAAAGCTTGCTCCCCCAACAGCACGGTTGTGGCAGGTTACGCTTCCGCCATGGCGCAGGGCAATCGACTGTACCAACGCCAAACCAAGACCGACGCCGCCATCGTGTTCTGATGCGCCAGGCAAGCGGTAAAACGGCTCAAAAATTCGGGCTTGTAAGGCCTCAGGTACGCCAGGGCCTTGGTCGTTCACTTGCATCACGGCAAAGCCATTCTCTTGATGCAGCAACACGCTGACATCGCCTGCGCCGTAGCGCCGTGCGTTTTCCAGCAGGTTGCGGACCGCGCGGCGCAGTAACTTGCTAACGCCCGGAACCACGACGCTTGCGTCTTGGGTTTCGAGGTGTGCGGACGTGCGGGCGCATTCCTCAGCGGCCAAGCCGACCAAGTCAACCGACTCAACCAACCCTAAATCAGATTCTTGGGCATCAAGCCGACTTGCTAGCAAAATCTCATCGATCAGTTGGTCTAGCTCAGCCAGGTTGCGCTCAATTTCAAGTCGCCGTTGTGCGGTGCTCGCATTGGACCCATCGCCCATGAGTTCGAGTCCCATGCGAATGCGTGTCAGCGGGGAGCGAAGTTCGTGCGAGGCATTGGCTAAAAGAGATTTTTGTGAAGCCAGTAAAGCGTCACGCGCCTTCACTAAATTTTCAATATGCTCAGCCGCAGCGTTAAATCGCTGTGCAAGCAAACCCACTTCATCGCCACCCGTGATGGGCGCCCTGACATTCAATTCGCCATTGCCCCAGCGTTGCATGCTGCTTTGTAAGGTTTCCAATCTGCGGGTGAGGCGGCGCACGATGGGGTAGGTGGCTAAAGCGACAGCCACGGCGACTAAGCCTAGCGTCCAAAAAAATCCAAAGGGTGCAGTCAATCCCGTCCGCGGTGGGCGGGGCAGGTGCAAGTGAACCGTTTGGCCGTCCTGAAGTTGAACGGTAAATTCAGGACCACGCCCAAACTGTCCCACGGGCTCTGCATCTGAGTCGCGTGTTTCATGGTGGCGCGGCTCGGCGTGTTCGCGCTCTTCCTCCTTTTGGTGGTGCCTTGGATCGCGAAAGGGATGATCTGCTTTTCCGGTACCAATAATTTCGCCTTGGGCATTGCGAACAACCACTTCGCGCAGCGGTGGGTCAGCGGCCATGCGCCAAGCCATACCAACCAAAAAAGTAAGCACCGCAACAGCCAAGACCACAGCGAGCCAGATACGAACGTAAAGCTTTTGAAACATCGGCGCGAAATTAATCTTGTTGACGCGCAAAAACGTAACCTACGCCGCGCACTGTCAATATGCGCTTGGGTGATTTGGCGTCAACCTCAATGGCAGCGCGAATGCGCCCCATGTGTACATCAATCGAGCGGTCAAACGCTTCAAGCTCGCGGCCACGAACGGCCTCCATGATTTGGTCGCGCGTGAGGACGCGCCCGGCCCTCTCTGCCAAGGCCACCATCAAGTCAAACTGGTAGGAAGTCAGGTCGCAAACCGTGTCGCCAACAGCAACGGTTCGGGCATCCCGGTCGATGACAAGCGTACCAAAGCGAAGCTCTTTTTGGTTGCCCGCGAGAGGGGCTGGTTCCGATTTGCGTCGCAAAATCGCTCGAATACGCGCGAGTAATTCACGGGGCTCAAAAGGCTTTGGTAAATAATCATCAGCGCCAATTTCTAAGCCAATGATCCGGTCCATCGGGTCGCCTTTGGCTGTCAGCATCAAGACGGGTGTTTGGCCTGCGCTGCCGGCTAAGGCGCGAATGGAGCGGCAGACTTCAAGCCCATCGATATCGGGCAGCATCAAGTCCAAAATTACCAAATCAATGCCGGAGCTGGAGCCTTCAGAGCGCAAATAAGTCAAACCACTGTGGCCGTCGGCAGCCCGCGAAACGCGAAAACCGTTTTGCTCCAAATACTCGCCCACCATGGCGGCGAGTCTGGAATCGTCTTCAATCATCAAAAGGTGTTGGCTCATGGCGCTCAGTCTAGTCTTCTTGGTGTGACTGGAGATGGCGTAGAGCTAAAGCAACGGTAAAGTTTGGTAAACCTTCTACCTGGTTTTGGAACGCGATGCCAAGGCCACCAAGATCAATACCGGAACTCCAAGCAAAGCGGTGCTGGTAAAGAAGTCGGCATAGCCAAAAGCATCTACGTACTTCCCTGAAAACCCTGCGACAAATTTAGGTAATAGCAGCATCATGGAGCTAAAAAGTGCGTACTGCGTCGCAGAGTACTGTACGTTGGTGAGGGAAGACAGGTAGGCAATAAAAGCGGAGGATGCAATACCGCCTGCCAAGTTGTCAGCGGAGACGACCCACACCAACGCCGTCACGTCATGCCCACGGGTACTCAGCCATGCAAACAACAAATTGCTGGCAGCGCTCAAAATCGCGCCGAGCATCAACACCCGCATCACGCCCATGCGCAAAGACAAGATGCCACCGACAAAGGCGCCTACCAAAGTCATCGCTACGCCGTACACTTTGGTGACTGCGGCAACCTCATCTTTGCTAAAACCCATATCGACGTAAAACGGGTTGGCCATGATCCCCATCACCACATCACTGATACGGTAAGTTGCGATCAAGCCAAGAATCAGAGCGGCTTGCCAGCGGTAGCGCCCAATGAAGTCAGCGAACGGCTCAACCAAAGCCCCGCGCAGCCATTCACCAATGTTTTTCGATGGCGCAATGGCGCGTTGAAAAGGCTCTTGAGAAAACAGCACCGTCAAAACGCCGGGCAACATCGAAACCGCCATCACGAGATAGGCGATTTGCCACGGCCCATGTTGGTAAGGAGCGGCAACACCCGCAACCGCGCTCGGAATTTCAGCTCGCGCAGCAATCCAAAGCGCACCCGCGCCTGACCAAATCATCGCTAATCGGTAACCGGTCTGGTAAGTGGCTGCCAAAGCGGCTTGGTGCTCGGTGTCGGCCGATTCAATGCGAAACGCATCAAGCGCAATGTCTTGGGTGGCAGAACCAAAAGCCACCGCAATCGCACACCACACCACCGGGGCGAGAGACTGTTGCGGATCGGTCATTGCCATGCTGACCAAGGCCAGCATGATGACGGCCTGCGAGGCCAGGAGCCAGCTCCTCCTGCGCCCTAAAGTACGGGTCAGCCAAGGAATAGGCATGCGGTCGACCAAAGGAGACCACACCCACTTAAAGCCATAAGCCAAACCCACCCAGCTTAAAAATCCAATCGTGGTACGGTCAATACCGGCTTCTCGCAGCCAAAAACTCAAAGTTCCAAAAACCAAAAGCAAGGGAAGACCTGCCGAGAAACCCAAGGAGAGCATGCGCAAAGAGGCCGGCTCCAAGTAGACTTTGAGGGTTTGGGCCCAAGTCAGCTTGGGCGCAGAAGTGGGTGAGGCGTCAGGGCTGTGGTGCGGGGCTTGCATGCGGGCAATAATAATGGATAGGAAGAATCGGATGTTTCATTTAAATGCTTTAAAAAACATGACGGGGCTTGCCAGTGCCGTGACCATTGCCGTGGCCGCATTTGTGGTTTGGGCCCCAAACGCAGCGGCCCGTGAAGGGGTGCAGGTGGGCGAGGCTTCAGGCTTTAGCAAACTGGTGCCCGCAGACCAGGTCGAGCGCCAAGCGGCATTGCAATACCGCGAAACCCTGGCCGAGGCGGCAAAACAACAAGCCTTAGCGCCTGCCGATAACGCCCAGCTGAAAAGACTGCGTGAGATTGCCCAAAAAATTATTCCTTTCGCCAACGAATGGAACCCGCGCGTGAGCCAATGGAAGTGGGAAATTAATCTCATTGGCTCCAACCAAATCAACGCCTATTGCATGCCCGGGGGCAAAATTGTTTTCTACACCGGAATCATCAAAACACTCAATCTGAGCGACGATGAGATTGCCGTTGTCATGGGCCATGAAATGGCCCACGCCCTGCGCGAGCACGCCCGTGAGCGCATGGGCAAAAGCACAGCTACCCAAGGCTTGGCGCGTTTGGGCGGCTTATTGGCCTCGAGCTGGCTGGGGATCGACCCGAATCTGGCGGACGCGGTCGCACAAGGCGGGGCGAATTTACTGACATTGAAGTTTGGGCGTGAAGACGAATCAGAAGCCGATTTGGTCGGCATGGAATTGGCCGCTCGTGCCGGTTTCGATCCCCGCGCAGGGGTCACCCTGTGGCAAAAAATGGCAGCCGCAAATAAAGGCGCACCGCCGCAATGGCTCTCTACCCATCCCTCAAGCAGCTCGCGTATTTCTGATATGGAAGCCAGTCTTCCCCAAGTGATGCCGCTGTATGAGCGCACCAAAAAATAAATGGATGACAGACGCTCTATTTGAGTCGGTGTATTTTGATACCGCGCCGGATATCAAAATACACGCCAAAGTGTCAGGCCCCATGGATGCGCCTGTGCTTTTATTTGTTCACGGGTTCCCTGAGTTTTGGTACGCCTGGCGTGAGCAGTTGTCGGATTTAGGGCGCGACTACCGCTGTGTTGCGATAGATTTGCGCGGTTTTAATTTGTCTTCGCAGCCTGCGCAACTAGACGCGTACAAACCAAGCAAAATTTTGGCGGATGTGTGCGCGGTAATCCAAGCCTTGGGTGCGCCGATCCAAGCCCTGATCGCCCACGACTGGGGCGGGGCGGTGGCATGGAGTTTGGCGGCACAACATCCGCAGCTATTGAAAAAATTCGCCATCCTCAACTCCCCCCACACGCTGGCTTTCGCCCATGCGTTGGCGCATGACCCGGAACAAATTGCGGCGAGCTTGTACATGAACTGGTTGCGCAAACCCGGCAGCGAAGACGCGCTTGCTAAAAATCAGTTTCAACTTCTGTGCACCATGGCTGACATCCAAACCCCAGAAGACTTGGCCGCCTACAGAGCGTGTTGGAGCAAAGGGCTTACCGGCGGATGCAACTACTACCGCGCGTCCCCCTTGCATCCGGATGACCCAGACGTGCCAGAACAGAACGGGCGTATGGCCGCTTTGGCTGCGCAATTACAACCCCAAGCGGAAAACTTCAAGGTCAAGGTCCCGACCCAAGTGATTTGGGGCGAGGCAGACACCGCGCTGCGCCCCGTTTTGTTAGACGGCTTGAACCAATGGGTTTCTGATTTGCGCATTCACCGCATTAGCGGCGCAAGCCATTGGTTAGCTCGTACCCACGCCACTGAAGTCAACCGCGTACTCCGAGAATTTTTAGCCTAATGCAACATACACCACTGTATGTGAGGCAGTTACACTGAAGAGATTCATGTTCAAGTTTTTTGGAGTTTGTTTGCATGGTGGCACTTCCGCTTATTTCTGAAGTTCTTCGCACCCCTGAAGAATGTTTCTTTAACCTCCCCGACTATCCATTCGCAGCGCACTACACCGAGCTTGGTGGTTTGCGTATTGCCCATGTGGATGAAGGTCCGCGCGATGGACCCATCGTGTTGTTGATGCACGGTGAGCCCGCCTGGTCTTATTTGTACCGCAAGATGATTCCCGTGCTCGTGAGCGCGGGCTTGCGTGTGATTGCCCCCGATTTGGTGGGTTTTGGGCGCTCCGACAAACCCGCCCATGCCAAAGATTACTCGTACTTCAACCATGTGCAGTGGATGAAAGCATGGGTAGAAGCCAACCAGTTTGAGCACATGACCTTTTTTGGCCAAGACTGGGGCTCCTTGGTGGGCTTGCGTGTGGTGGCTGAAATGCCAGAACGCTTTGACCGGGTTGTGTTGGCCAATGGGGCCTTGCCCACCGGTACCACCCCGGTTCCGTTTGCATTCAAAGTGTGGCGTGCTTTTGCCCGATTTAGTCCGTGGTTCCCGATTGGAAAAATCGTCAAAGCGGGTTGCACCAATGGTTTGACCCTTCATGAAGTAGCTGCGTACGACGCACCCTTCCCCACCTCCAAGTACCGCGTTGGCGCTCGCGTTTTTCCTGGGTTTGTACCGACTACGCCCACCGATCCAGAGCGGGCAAACAACGAAGCTGCCTGGGAAGTTTTTAAACAGTGGAACAAACCCTTTCTCACTTTGTTTAGTACCCGTGACCCCATCACCAAAGGCGGTGAGGTCATGTGGCAAAAACTGGTCCCCGGCGCCCAAGGCCAACCCCATACCAAAATTCGTGGCGCGTCGCATTTTTTGCAAGAAGACAAAGGCAGCGAAGTCGCCGAGCACATTGTTAAATTTATTCGCAAAACAAAATAACGGCAGCAATACGCCCCCAAAAAGGCGCTTAATGGGGCTTCACTCCAAAGGCCTCCATGAACCCCGCACCCTTGGGCTACCTGACCAAGCAAGAAAGCATTGCGGTGCAGGGCGTCTCCAACATGGTGATCCGATCGCTGCAGGACAAGCAGCAGTTTTATGACCCCTTAGAGCTTGCGTTGCGCTTGGGTATTTCATCGGCCACATGGCCTTTGTTTGGAATGCTTTGGCCTTCGGGAACCCGTCTGGCCGAACGCATGGCCCAAAGACCAGTTGTGGCATCAGAGCGCATCTTAGAAATCGGCTGCGGCTTGGCGCTGTCTAGCTTGGTGGGTCACCGCCGAGGTGCAGATATGACCGCCAGCGACTGCCACCCCCTAGCGGGTGAATTTTTAGCAGAAAACGTGCGACTCAATGGCTTGCCTCCCTTGAAGTATCGCCATGGGCACTGGGGCCGTCTGCCATTTGAAGATGACGCATCGGTGGCTGCGCCAGCACCGAGTCTGGACGCAGACGTCAGCGGCCGGTTTGAACTGATTATTGGCAGTGACATTTTGTACGAACGCGATGAGGGAGGCGCACTCGCAGACTTCATTGAAAGCCACGCCGCTGCAAGTTCAGAAGTGTGGGTGGTAGACCCCAACCGAGGCAACCGGGCCCACTTTCACCGCAACATGACCGCGCTTGGATTTACCTTTATAGAAGAAAAAATCGACCGCCCGCGCCATGGCGATATAGATGCTTACAAAGGCAGGATGCTGACGTACTCCCGGGCGATGTAGCGCCAGCTAAGCTGAGGGTATTTTTCGGCTTCTCTCCAAGCGTCATTAAATTGAGGCAAACTCATTGGCGAAGAACCGAATCCTTGTCCCTTTCCCTATGTACCAATCGTTAAAAACAGTCAGCAGAACCACAAGCTCGCTCGCACTCGCAATGGCGCTGGCGCTGGCCTTGTCGGCCTGCTCAAGCCTTCTGCCGTCGCCCCCCCCGCCTGCAAGCATTGCACCGCAGTGGTTGGCCCCCTTGCCGCACCAAGGTAGCGTGGGAGGCTTGTCGCTTTGGTGGCAGCAGCAAGGCGACCCCTTGCTCGTGTCCTTGATCGAAGCGGCGCAGCGCCAAAGCCCAACGGTTGCCAAAGCCGCCATGCGCATTGAAGAAGCCCGCGCCAACCAAGCCTTGGCCAACTCTGCGTTGCTCCCTAACCTGAACGCCCAAATCGGCTCGACCCGCGGCGTGTCGCAAGTCGGGATTCCGGTTGCAACGAGCACACAGCTTGGCGTTCTTTCGTCGTGGGAGCTCGATGTGGTAGGCGCCAACAGCGCAGTCAGCAAAGCCTCGGTAGCCCAAGTTGAAGGATCACAGGCGCAGTGGCATGAAGCCCGAGTGTCTGTGGCCGCTGAAGTGGCGAATGTGTATTTTTCGCTGTTTGGTTGCAGGCAAATGCAAGCCTTGGCCCAAGGCGATGCACAGTCGCACCAAGAAACGGCCCGCCTGATAGCGATCAATGCTAAGGCGGGTTTTGTTGCGGAGTCGATTGCCGCACTCGCCCGTGCCAATGCCGCTGACAGCAACAGCCGTTGGACCCAGCAAACCGGGCAATGTGAAATTTTGACGAAAAGTTTGGTGGTTTTAACGGCCATGCCAGAAGCTGAGTTGAAAGCCCGGTTGCAAAAAAGTTTCGAGCAGCCTAAAAAAGCGCTTCCGTTTGCAGTGCCGAGTGTCCCTGCGCAAACGATTACCCAACGCCCGGATGTGTACTCGGCTGAGCGCGATTTGGTAGTCGCCGCGGCCCAAGTGGCTAGCGCCAAAGCCCAGCGCCTTCCACGCCTGAGTTTGAACGGATCAATTGGCGCATTGCGCGTAGGAACTGGAGGCGTCGAACAAGATGAATCCACTTGGTCTTTTGGTCCGCTGACATTGAGTTTGCCGCTGTTTGACGGTAGTCGGCGTGTTGCAGCGGTGACCGCTTCAGAGAGTGCCTACCAAAGCGCTATCGTGGGCTACCAATTCAAGGTACGTAACGCGGTGCGCGAGGTTGAAGAGGCCTTGGTCAACTTAAACAGCAGCCAAGCCCGCGAAACCGATTCCCAAGTCGCCAGCCAAGGCTATGGCCAATCACTGGCAGCAACCCAGGCGCGGTTTAACCAAGGCATGGCCAGCGTGGTCGAGCTGGAAGACGCCCGTAGAAATGCCTACGCAGCCCACTCGGCATTACTTGCATTACAAATGCAGCGCAACCTCGCGTGGGTCGCTTTATACCGTGCAGTAGGGGGTGGTTTTGAGCCCCAGCAGTCCAACGTTAATTAGCAAAGAGTTTTGAAATGAACCGTATTGAAACCCCAATCCGCCCAACTGGCCTTTTAACGACGCTCCTTGTGACTTGCATTGGCCTTGGCATGGGCTTGTATGGAGTTAATGCTGCAGAGCCCAGCAAACCCACAGCTGCTGCATCAAAGCCCGCAGAGAAACCTGCTGAAAAGCTACCAGAAAAAACTGTAGAAAAGGTGGCTGCGAAAGCGGCTTTAACCGTCTCGGTGGTACAAGCCAAAAGCACCACACTTCCTATCAAGCTCGCCGCCAACGGAGGTGTTGCCGCTTGGCAAGAAGCGTCAATAGGCGCAGAGGTCAGTGGTTTGCGTATTGCTGAAATCAATGCCGCAGTGGGATACCAAGTCAAGCGCGGCCAAGTGTTGGCAAGCTTCGCAACCGAAAGTGTACAAGCTGATGTCGCTTTAGCTCGGGCCATGCTTGCTGAATCAAAAGCCAATGCGGCGGATGCAACTCTCAATGCCGACCGAGCCCGTTCAGTGCAAGCCAGCGGCGCTATCAGCGCCCAAATGTTCAACCAGTATTTAACCCAAGAGCAAACCGCCAAAGCCCGAGTGGACTCGGCCAGCGCCCAGTTAGATTCTCAGCTTTTGCGTTTGAAACACACGCAAGTGATAGCGCCTGACTTTGGCATCATCTCCGCCCGCAGCGCCACGGTCGGATCTGTGGTGGGGGCTGGGACAGAGTTGTTCAAACTGATCCGCCAAGGTCGCTTGGAGTGGCGGGCTGAAGTCACTTCTTCCGAAATGGCGCGGATCCCCGTCGGTTCAGCGGTGACAGTCACAGCGCCCGGCGGCGTTAAATTCAAAGGCAAGGTGCGCATGTTGGCGCCCACTGTGGATGCGCAAACCCGCAACGGCTTGGTTTATGTGGATCTGATTGGTCCGGTGGAGTCTGGTGTCACATCGGTCGGCGCGTTCAAGCCTGGCATGTATGCCAAAGGTGAGTTTGAGTTGGGCAGTTCAACTGCACTGACGGTTCCCCAATCAGCCGTGGTGGCGCGTGATGGATTTAGCTATGTGTACCGCGTAGGCGCTGACAATTTGGTCAGCCAGATCAAGGTACAAACCGGTCGGATGGTGGGAGACCACCTGGAAATTCAAACTGGGGTGGGTTCCAATGACAAGTTGGTTGCCAGCGGTGGAAGTTTCTTGAGCCAAGGCGATTTGGTCAAAGTCGTTCCCGCGCCCGTTGCTGCTGCCAAATAAGAGGCTATTGCTATGAATGTCTCCGCATGGTCGATTAAAAATCCGATTCCGGCCGTCATGCTCTTTGTGATGCTGACGTTTGCTGGAATCTTGGCCTTCAAGTCGATGAAGGTGCAACAGTTTCCTGACCTCGAACTTCCTACGGTCGCCGTGTCCGCTTCGTTGCCCGGTGCTGCACCTGCGCAGCTCGAGACCGAAGTCGCTCGCAAATTAGAGAACGCGATAGCGCCTTTGCAGGGTTTGAAAAACATTTACACCAAGGTCCAAGACGGCGGCGTCTTGGTGACTGCCGAGTTTCGTTTAGAAAAGCCAACCCAAGAGGCGGTTGATGATGTGCGCTCGGCCATGCAAAGCGTGCGCTCCGAACTTCCAAGCGATGTGCGTGATCCGGTGGTCAGCAAAATCAATCTCTCCGGTGCGCCTATCTTGGCCTTTACCGTGCGAGCCCCAAGCATGGACAACGAAGCCTTGAGTTGGTTTGTCGACAACACCGTTGCACGGCGCTTGCTGGGTGTCAAAGGCGTGGGTTCTGTGGCCCGCGTTGGCGGGGTCAACCGGCAAGTGGAAGTCGCCCTTGACCCCATGAAGCTTCAAAGCTTGGGTGCAACCGCCGCTGAAATTTCTCGCCAGCTCAAACAAGTACAAACCGAAAGCGCTGGCGGGCGGGCTGATTTGGCCGGCAGTGAACAACCGATGCGCACCTTGGCGACCGTTAAAACCGCAGAAGAACTTGCAAGTTTAGAACTGGCCTTGAACAACGGCCAACACATTCGCCTTGATGAGGTGGCAACAGTCAAAGACACCGTGGCCGAGCCCCGCGCGTTGGCGCTTTTAAACGGCGTGCCCGTGGTCGGTTTTGAAGTGACGCGTAGCAAAGGCGCCAGTGAAGTCGAAGTGGGCGCTGCGGTTCAAGCTGCGCTTAAAGAACTCAAGCAACAACACCCCGACTTGGAACTCACCCAAGCCTTTGACTTTGTGCAACCCGTTGCCGAAGAATTCGAAGGCTCGATGATCATGTTGTTAGAAGGTGCGGTACTAGCGGTGATTGTGGTGTGGCTCTTTTTGCGCAATGCGCGTGCCACGTTTGTGTCCGCAGTGGCCTTGCCGCTGTCGGTGATCCCTGCTTTTATTGGCATCGCTTACCTCGGCTTTTCCATCAACACCGTCACGCTTTTAGCCTTATCGTTGGTGATTGGCGTCTTGGTGGACGATGCGATTGTGGAAGTTGAAAACATTGAGCGTCACTTAGACATGGGCAAAACCCCGATGCAAGCGGCGATGGAAGCGGCCGACGAAATTGGCTTGGCAGTGATTGCCACCACCTTCACATTGATCGCTGTTTTCTTGCCCACTGCTTTTATGAGTGGAATCCCGGGTAAGTTTTTTAAACAGTTTGGTTGGACTGCAGCCTTGGCTGTTTTTGCATCGTTGGTGGTGGCGCGGGTGCTTACCCCAATGATGGCAGCCTACTTGATGAAACCCAGCAAAGGCGGCCACAAAGAACCCTTTTGGATGGGGGCTTATTTAAAGGTGAGTCGCTGGGCCTTGAACCACCGTTGGATCACCATGACGGGAGCAGCTGCGTTTTTTGTCGGCTCCATCATGCTGATTCCCTTGTTGCCTAAGGGCTTTATTCCGCCTGACGACAACTCTCAAACCCAAGTGTACCTCGAGCTTCCTCCGGGCGCGACCTTGGCTCAAACCCGTGACACCGCAGAAGCCGCTCGCAAACTTCTTACCAAGGTGGAGCACATCCAAAGCATCTATACCACTATCGGGGGTGGCGCCGCGGGCTCAGATCCTTTTGCGCCTGCAGGCGCGTCCGAAGTTCGCAAAGCCACGCTCACCGTTCTTTTGAGTGAGCGCGGCAAACGCCCACGCAAACAAGGCATCGAAAATGACATTCGCGCTGCAATGTCGGCTTTGCCTGGAGTGCGCAGCAAAGTGGGCTTGGGCGGCTCGGGCGAAAAGTATGTGCTAGTGCTCGCGGGGGAAGACCCGCAATCCTTAACGCTTGCGGCGGCTGCGGTTGAGAGAGATTTACGCACCATCCCTGGTTTGGGCAGCATCACGAGTAGCGCCAGTTTGATTCGTTCAGAAATCGCAGTGCGTCCTGACTTTGTTCGCGCAGCTGATCTTGGGGTAACCAGTAGTGCTATTGGTGACACTTTACGCATCGCAACAGTGGGTGACTACGACACCGCAGTGGCCAAACTCAACTTAAGCCAACGACAAATTCCCATCATCGTTAAACTGGAGCAAAGCGCTCGCCAAGATCTCGAAGTCTTAGGCCGCCTTGCCATTCCTGGTGCCAAGGGCCCGGTGATGCTTAGCCAAGTCGCAACCCTTGAAGTCACGGGCGGCCCCGCTGTCATTGACCGCCTCAACCGCAGCAGAAACATCACCTTTGAAGTCGAACTCTCAGGTGCGGCGTTAGGTGACGTCACTGCCGCCGTAGACAAACTTCCCGCCATCAAAAACCTTCCTGCTGGAGTAAAGCAACTCACCTTGGGTGACGCCGAAGTGATGGCTGAACTGTTCGAAAGTTTTGGCTTGGCCATGCTCACGGGCGTGTTGTGTATTTACATTGTGTTGGTCTTGCTGTTTAAAGACTTTTTACACCCCTTCACCATTCTTGCCGCCTTGCCACTCTCACTTGGCGGCGCATTTGTCGGGCTCTTAGTTGCCGATAAGAGCTTCTCCATGCCTTCGCTTATTGGTCTCATCATGCTCATGGGTATCGCTACAAAGAATTCGATTTTGTTGGTGGAGTACGCGATTCTTGCGCGGCGTGGAAATGACGGCTCTGATGGCCACCCCGTGGTGTCGCCGATGAGCCGCTTTGATGCGTTGATGGATGCCTGTCACAAACGGGCCCGACCCATTGTCATGACCACACTTGCGATGGGCGCGGGTATGGTGCCCTTGGCCGCTGGTTGGGGCGCTGCTGATAGCAGTTTTCGTAGCCCCATGGCAGTTGCTGTGATCGGCGGCTTAATCACCTCTACCGTGTTAAGCCTGTTGGTGATACCTTCGGTGTTTACGGTGATGGATGACATTGAGCGCTTCTTAGGCAAACTGCGCCGTTGGGTGTTACGGGAAAAGCAAGCGGAGTAACGCAGTTACGCCGCCCATTCATACGCAATGGTCAGCGGCGCATGGTCTGAGAACTTCACTTCTTTGTAAACGGAGTGTGCTTTTGCACCCGCAGCCAATGCGGGGGTCGCCAGGTGGTAGTCCAAGCGCCAGCCTACGTTTTTCGCATAGGCTTGGCCGCGGTTGCTCCACCAGGTATAAGCTGAATCGGTAGCGGTAGGCTCGAGTTGGCGATAGACATCAACCATGCCCGCTTCACTCAGCAGCTTGCTCATCCACGCCCGCTCTTCTGGCAAAAAGCCCGAGTTCTTTTTGTTGCCTTTGAAGTTTTTAAGATCAATCTCTTGGTGGGCGATGTTGATGTCGCCGCACAGGACGAAGTCTCGCTGACTTTTTAACGCCGTAAGGTGTTCGTAAAACTCCGCTAAGAATCTAAACTTGGCTTGTTGGCGTTCCTCGCCCGAGGAGCCACTAGGAAAGTAGGCGCTGATGATGGAGCGCTTTTGTTGTGGGGTGTCAAAGCGCAGTTCCACATAGCGCCCTTCGGTATCAAATTCAGGAGAGCCGTAGCCGACGATGACGTCGCTGGGGGCATGGCGGGTGTAAACGCCCACACCGGAGTAGCCTTTCTTTTGGGCAAAGTGGAAGTAGCCTTTCATATCGGCCAAGGCCTCAAACTTTCCCGCAATATCGTCGGCCTGGGCCTTGACTTCTTGCACGCAAATACAATCAGGCGCAAGCGCTTGCAACCAAGGCTCAAGCCCTTTGCTGGTCGCTGAGCGGATGCCGTTGAGGTTGAGGCTGGTTAATTTAAACAAGGAATGTCCCCATGGTGAATGTTGGTCAAGCCAGTCCGAATCTGGCCCAAGAATTTGTCGCTTTTGCGGTCGATTGTGGCGTTTTGCGTTTTGGCGAATTCACCACCAAAGCGGGCCGCCAAAGTCCGTATTTTTTCAATGCAGGCTTGTTTGACGACGGCGCAAAATTAGGCCGCTTGGCGCAATTTTATGCCCAGCGCCTGATTGCCAGCGGTATTGCGTTTGACATGATTTTTGGCCCCGCCTACAAAGGCATTCCTTTGGGTGCGTCGGTGGCCATTGAGTTGGCTCGG